>WLEG01000250.1 GCA_009704425.1 Actinomycetota bacterium
CCAGTCGATCGCCCGGGCCACGTCATCGGGCGTTCCGCCGGTCGCCGGTCGGCCCTCGCGTTCGGCGCGCATTCGCATCACCTCGGTGGCCACGTGTCCGGGGTTCAGGCTGTAGGCGCGCAGGCCGTCGCGAGCGTGCTCGGCGTGCAGCACGCCGGCGATTCGATGCGCCGCTCCTTTCGCCATGGCGTAGGCGAGTCCCCACCCTCCCTCGCCCGCCGGTGCGCGTGGCGCCAGCGTGGCGGCTCCCGACGTGAGATGCACGAACACTCCGCGCCCTCCGGCGATCATGCCGGGCAGGAACTCCTTCAGCAGGATCAAGGGGGCGACCGCGTCACCCTCGATGACGGTGCGCAACAACTCCATGGACACGTCGCGGAACCGATCGTTCACGCCCGGTCCCTGATAAATCGCGTTGGACACCAGGCAATCGACCGCCGCGAACTCGTTCAACGCCGTGTCCGCGGCGTCTCGCACCGACTTCTCGTCGGCCAGATCCATGGCCACGCACACGACCCTCGCGCCGGAGCCGGTGCGATCGGCGACCGCGCGACATTCGGCGGCCACCTCCTCGACGGAACCCGACAAGGGAACTCCCGCCAACGGATCGTTCAGCGACGTGCCGTCGAACCGGGCGCCACCGGACACGTTGCGGGCGGTGAGAACGAGATGGTGCCCGCGCTCGGCCAATGCCAACGCGGTGGCCCGTCCGATGCCCCGACTCGCGCCGGTCACCATCACAACGCGCGGTTCCGTCATGGCCCCACTGTACGTGTGGCCGCGGCGCGACCAAGCGGTACGGTGGCGCCATGAGCACGGCCCACCCCGGGAGTGAATTGCGTTTCGACGGCCGCGTCGCCGTCGTCACCGGCGCCGGGCGCGGACTCGGTCGCGAGCACGCGTTGATGCTGGCCTCGCGCGGGGCGCGCGTGGTGGTGAACGACGTGAACGCCGAACACGCCCACGCCACCGCCGACGACATCGTGGCCCGTGGCGGTGTGGCCGTGGCCGATACCAACACCGTGGCCACCCCCGAGGGCGCCGCCGCCATCGTGCGATCGGCGCTGGACTCCCTCGGTGGATTGCACGTCGTCCTCAACAACGCCGGACGCGGTGGTCCGAGTGGGCCTTTCGAAACCTCGCCACTCGACCTGATGGACACCATCGTGCGCACCCATCTGGTGGGCACGTACCTGGTGTGCCACGCCGCCTGGCCCGTCCTGCGCGCCCAGGGCTACGGCCGCATCCTCAACACCGCGTCGAGTGCGGCCATCGGCAACAGCGGCATGGCGGCGTACAGCATGGCCAAGTCCGGACTTTTGGGTCTCACGCGATCGCTTGCCGTCGAGGGCGCCGAGCACGACATCAAGGTGAACGCCCTCATGCCCATCGGCTACACCCGGTCGGCGGCGCTGAACCCCAATCCGGACACGCGGGCCTGGATGGAGCGGAACTTCCCCCCGCACCTGTGCGCGGCGGCCGCGGTGGTGCTGTTGCACGAGACCGCTCCGGCCACCGGGGACTTCTTCCCCACCGGAGCCGGACGCACCGCGCTGATCGGATCGATCACCACCCCGGGCTGGAACGGCGGACCCTCCGCCGACCCCGAACAACTGCTGGCCCACTGGCCCGAGGTCACCGCCACCGAGGGCGCGGTCTGGATGCGGCACAGTCGCGACGATCTGGGCTTCTACACCGGCGACGCCGCCTTCCCCGGCTAGGTGGGGTCCGGCGGGTTTCTGACAGACTGTCAGATACTGCGGAGCGACCGGCGCCGCGCACATTTCGGGGACCACGAGATCCATGCACATCGGTGACACACCAGAAGAGGCCGCCTATCGCGGCGAAGCGCGCGCATGGCTGGAGGCCCACGCCACGCTCAAGAGCGAGGCACATCCCGGAGAGAGCGTGGACCACACGCGCGACCTGGCCGGGCACGTGCAGGCGTGTCGCGACTGGCAGCGCGTGATGTTCGATCACGGCTGGGCGGGAATCACGTGGCCCGCGCAGTACGGCGGGAAGGGTGCCAGTGCCATCCAAGCCGCCATCTTCAACGAGGAGATGGCGCAGTTCGACGTCGCCGTGGGCACGTTCGCGGTGAGCATCGGCATGGTCGGCCCCACCCTCATCGCCCACGGCACGCCCGAGCAGCAACAGAAACACCTCGCCCCCATCCTGAAGGGCGAGGAGGTGTGGTGTCAGTTGTTCAGCGAGCCCGGCTCGGGCAGTGACCTCGCCTCACTCGGCACCCGTGCCGTGCGCGACGGCGACGACTGGGTGGTGAGTGGCCAGAAGGTCTGGACCAGCCTCGGACAGTACGCCGACTACGCCATCTTGTTGGCCCGCACCGACGGCGATCAGCCCAAGCACGCCGGCATCACCTACTTCATCCTCGACATGAAGTCCCCCGGCATCGAGGTGCGGCCCATCACGCAGATCACCGGTGTCCAGCACTTCAACGAGACCTTCCTCACCGACGTGCGCATCCCCGACGCCAACGTGGTCGGTGGAGTGAACGAGGGTTGGAAGGTCGCCCAGACCACGCTGGCCAACGAGCGCAATTTCATCGGCTCGGGCGGTTCGTGGAGCGCGAGCGACCTCGTGGACCTGGCGCAACGTCGCGGTCTCGCCCACGATCCGCACGTGCGTCAACGGTTGGCCGAGGCCGTCAGCCGTCAGGAGACCCTGAAGTATCTCGGCTTCCGCATGCGCACCGCGATGAGCCAGAAGCGCATGCCCGGACCGGAGATGCTCACGTTGAAGCTGGCCTTCGCGAATCACTGGCGCCTCAGCGCCGAGACGGCCATCGGCATCCTGGGGGCCGACGCCATGTTGTGGGGCGACGACGCCACCGAGGAGAACCAGTGGGGTCAGCATCTCCTCAGCCAGTTCGCCATTCGCATCGGCGGCGGAACCGACGAGATCCAGCACAACATCATCGCCGAGCGGGGCCTCGGTCTGCCGCGCGAACCCATGCCCGACAAGGACCTGCCGTGGCGGTCCCTCAATCGGGTCGGATGAGAGAGGACATCATGACGAACTCCAGCACGACCATCATCGTCGACTCCACCCCCGAGGCCAAGGCCGCCTTCTACGCCGAGTTGCAGACGTACGTCGGACTCGAGATCGGCGAACCGACACCCGGCCCCGACGAGGTGAACGCTCCCATGATCCGACACCTCGTCGAGGCCGTGGGCGATCGCAACCCGATCTACACGAATCCCGAACTCGCGGCTCACAGCATTCACGGCGGCATCGTGGCCCCGCCGACCATGCTGCAGGCGTGGGTGATG
This sequence comes from Actinomycetota bacterium, assembly GCA_009704425.1. Lineage (GTDB taxonomy): Bacteria > Actinomycetota > Acidimicrobiia > Acidimicrobiales > Ilumatobacteraceae > Casp-actino8. Next base: position 3,294 of record WLEG01000250.1, read on the forward strand.
CACGGCATCGACGGACCGCAACGCGGCGGTGACGGCCCCTACGAGAAGATGAACGAGTTGCTCTTCTCGCGAGGCTTCACCAGCGTGGTGGGCACCAACAGCGAACAGACCTACAAGCGCTACCTGCGTCCCGGTGACCGCCTCACCATGCGCACCGTGATCGACAGCATCAGCGACGAGAAGACCACGGGTCTGGGCACCGGCCATTTCGTCAGCACCCGCCAGGACTACTACGACGCCGACGACCAACTGGTCGGTTCGATGCTGTTCCGCATCTTCCGCTTCCAGCCCAAGGCGAAAGCGCCTGCGGCCAAGCCCAAGCC
>WLEG01000251.1 GCA_009704425.1 Actinomycetota bacterium
GTTGCGCAACATGCACAAGGAACTGCGCGACGACCTCGGTTGCCCCGTCCCGACGCACGGCAACCTCGAGCATTGGGCACGTCAGGGAGTGTTGCTGTTGAACACCACGCTCACCGTTCGCGAGGGAGCCGCGGCGTCGCATCAGGGTCGCGGCTGGGAGACGTTCACCGACCACGTCATCACCGCGGTCTCCGCCAAGACCAGCCCGGTGGTGTTCTTGTTGTGGGGCGCGGCCTCGCGCAAAAAGAAGTCGCTCATCGACACCGACCGCCACGTGGTGATCGAGTCGGCCCACCCGTCGCCACTGTCGGCGCACAACGGGTTCTTCGGCTCCCGACCGTTCTCCCGCGCCAATCAGGCGTTGCGGGAGAGCGGCCGGGAGCCGATCGACTGGGCCATACCGGACTGATCAGCCAGCCGGGCTGGGATACGCGGGCGGAGTCTCCTCGGCCGGGGGCGTGGCGTACAGAGCCACCGCGCCCTCGTCGACGAACAGCTTGTCCTGCGACGGCCATTCACCCGGCAGGTAACGCTTCCCGCCGTCGACGAACTTCATCATGCCGGCACCCTCGCGATTGTTCTCGTCGAGACCGACCTCGTCGGCGTCCCACCAGAAGACGGTGGCGTCGTCGACACCGTTGTAGTCGCTCGCTTCCCAGTACCCCTGGTCGCCCCAGCTCAGGAACGACGCGGTGATGCCGGGCGTGGTGGCGAACGAGCGAATCGTCTTGGTGAACGTCTCGTAGTTCAGGTTCGGACCGGTGCTCTGCAGCGCCGAGGCCAACAGGTTGAAACCGGGCATGAACACCGGCGACGACATGCGCGCCGGAGCGTCCGCGCCGTGGAACCACTTGTACAACACGTTCGTACCGGCCACGGTCGGATCGACGCGAGCCGCCAACGAGGTGACGCCGAAGGCACGGCTCCACTGGGCCTGGTCGTAGCCGCGTCCGAAGGCGTTGGTGTCGGTCAACGTGGCGGCGGCGACCAACCACTCCGGCTCGTACTCCTGCGCGGTGGCCTCGCGCGTGAAGTCGCCGGGGGCGACCGGGTCGGTCGCCATGATCACGGTGGTGACGCCGGCGTCCTTCATCTTGGCCACGATCTGCGAGGCCTGCTGCTGAATGGTCCCCGGATCCAGCGTGTACGGCAGGCGCAGTGCCACCTCGACACCTTGCTCCTGCAGACGCGACTCCATCAGGTCGGCCAAGCGTTCCGACTCGGCACCACCGCTGGCCTCGTACACCAGAGCGAACGTGCGGGTGTCCGACTTCAACGCGTCGCCGGCGTGGGAGGCGGGCTTGCCCGCCAACTGCTTGGCGATGAACTCCACGACGTGAACCTGCTTCTGCTCGGCGCTGGCATCGAGAGCCCACACGTACGGATCGCGCTCGGCGAACCACTCGGCGCTTCCGCCACCACAACTGATGCAGAGCGTCTCGCGAGCCGCCAACTCGTCGGCGAAGGCGTTGGTGAGCGCGGGTCCACCGATCACCGCGAAGGGCTTGTAGTCCTCGACGATGCGCTGGGCGTCGGCGCGAGCGGTCACCTCGTCGTTGGCGAAGCCGGTGCTCTCGTACGCCACGTACTTGATCGTGCGACCGTAGAACTCGTAGTACGTCTGGAAGTACTCGATGAAGCCCTCGATGGTCTCGGACTCCTGGGCGTTGGTTTCGTCCACCTTCACGGCCGAGGTGATGTAGTTGATGATCGGGTCGCTGTCGGGACCCATGTAGTGCACGATGGTGATCTCGTCGGCGGTCACGCCGGGACCGGTCTCTCCACCGTTGTCACCCTCGAAAGGTGCCATGCACGTGGGGGCGAAGTAATCGGGCACCGCGAGCGCACCGCGTTCCACGTCGCACCGCGATCCCCAATCGATGGTGTCGGCGATTCCGCGCTCGGTGGCCTCGTCGATCGACAGCGGGTATTCCCACTCGGTCGATCCCGACGGCTCCGACGTCGCCGTCGAGTCCGACGGTGCCTCGGTGCCCGCGGGTTCGGCGTCGTCCCCCGAATCCCCGCCACCCGACGACAGCACCACCGCCACCACGATGACGATGACCGCCACGATGGCGCCGATCGGACCCCACTTCTTCAACGACGAGGATCCCCCGGACCCCGCCGCACCGCTGCTTGCTGGTTGCATGGCTATCCCCCTTGCCCGGATCGGGCGATCGCGGCACTCGACGTGCCGAGGTATGACTCGATGACTGTCGGATGTGCAAGTACCCCCGCCGGCGGACCATCGGTGATCACCCGCCCCTGATCCAGGGCGATCAACCGGTCGGCCACCGACGAGACGAATGGTATGTCATGTTCGATGATCAAAAGTGCGGCGCCCATCTCGTCGCGCAGGCGACGAACCACCGGAGCCAACGCCTCCACCTCGCGTTGCGCCAGACCCGAGGTCGGCTCGTCCAGCAGGATCACACTCGGTCGGTGCGCCACCAGACACGCCAGATCCACGATTCGGCGGGTGCCCGTGGACAACTCGCGCACGAAGCGATCCGCGAAGTCACCCAGGCCCATCAACTCGACGAGCTCGTCGACGCGGCGGTCGATGGAGCGCTCCGATTCGAACGCGGGCGGCAGATACATCGCCGCGACCACGGCGCTGCGACTGGCGACCCAGCGTTCGAGCGACACCGCAAGGGTCTCGCGCACCGTGAGTTCGGGGAACAGGCGGGCGTCCTGGAACGAACGACCCAGACCCACGGCGGCACGCGCGGGCGGCGACGACGACGTGACGTCGCGTCCACCGATGTCGATGCGGCCCTGAACGAGCGGGGTGAAACCCGAGATGAGATCGAACAAGGTGGTCTTGCCCGCACCGTTCGGCCCGATCATGCCGACGATCTCGTGCGCGTGCACCCGCAGGCTCACACCGTCGACGGCACGGATGCCTCCGAAACCGGCCACGAGGTCGTGCGTCTCGAGAACGACCTCATCGGAAGGTTCGGGCCGTGCGGCCGCGTCCGTCGACTCCCCCGTCGCGTCGCCGGTCGAAGCACTCGTCGACGCACCCGAGAGGAAGACGGAGCGCAGGATGTCGGGACGGTTCAACAATTCGGCGGTGGGCCCGGCGAAACGAATCTCACCGCGTTCGAGGAAGTAGGCGCGCTGAGCCACGGTGAGGGCCACGTTCACGCTCTGCTCCACGAGGACAACCGTGACGCCCTCCTTCGAGAGTCGCTCGATGACCGGAAGCATCTGCCCCACGATCACCGGCGCCAGTCCGAGGGACAGTTCGTCGATGAGCAGGATGCGCGGCTTCATGATGAAGCTCATCGCCAGAGCCAGCATCTGTTGCTGACCGCCCGAGAGGTTCACCGCCGACTCGTCCAGTCGATCGTTCAGGATCGGGAACATCGCCAACACCTCGGCGCGGGCGGCGGCGACGCCGGCGGGATCACGACGGTGGGTCCACCCGGCGAGGTCCAGATTCTCGCGTACGGTCAACGAGCCGAACACCCCCTGACCACCGGGCATCTGCACGATCCCCAACGCGGCGATCTCGTTCGGTGGCGCGTGCGTGATGTCCCGACCGTCGAAGATGACGGCACCTCGATCCGCCTCCAGGGTTCCGCTGA
>WLEG01000252.1 GCA_009704425.1 Actinomycetota bacterium
CCGACGAGTTCGTCGCGCGACACATCGGCACCCTCGATGCCGGCGATCGTCGCTCGATGCTCGACACCATCGGCGTGCAGTCGGTCGAGGAATTGATCGACGAGACGGTTCCCGAGTCCATCCGTCTGCGCGGGCAACTGGATCTTCCCGACGCCATGTCGGAGGCGAACGTGACGGCGGCGCTTCGGGCCCTCGCCGCGCGCAACCGTCCGCGTCGCAGCATGATCGGCATGGGATACACCGGCACCATCACTCCCCCGGTCCTGCGTCGCAACGTGCTCGAGAATCCGGCCTGGTACACCTCGTACACCCCGTACCAACCCGAGATCAGCCAGGGTCGCCTCGAGGCCCTCCTCAACTTCCAGACGATGGTGATCGACCTCACGGGACTTCCCATCGCCAACGCGTCGTTGCTCGACGAGGCCACCGCCGCGGCCGAGGCGATGACCATGGCACGACGCACCTCCAAGTCGTCGTCGGACGTCTTCTTCGTCGAGGCCGACACGCATCCTCAGACCATCGCCGTGTTGGCGACGCGCGCCGAGCCACTGGGTATCCGCATTCAGGTGGGCGAGCGTGAGGAGGCCTCCGAATGCTTCGGTGCGCTGTTCTCGTTCCCCACCTCGTCCGGCTCGCTCGCCGACCCGCGCCCGCACATCGCACGGGTGAAGGAACTCGGTGCCGTCGCCGTCGTGGCCACCGATCCGCTGGCCAGTGTGCTCGTGGCCTCGGCCGGTTCGATGGGCGCCGACATCGCCGTGGGTTCGGCCCAGCGTTTCGGGGTGCCCATGGGATTCGGAGGACCGCACGCGGCGTACATGGCCACCACCGAGTCGATGGCCCGCACGCTTCCGGGCCGCCTGGTGGGTGTCAGCACCGACGGTGCCGGTCGTCCGGCGTTGCGGCTGGCTCTGCAGACGCGCGAACAACACATTCGTCGGGAGAAGGCCACCAGCAACATCTGCACGGCGCAGGCTCTGCTGGCGAATATGGCGGGCTTCTACGCCTGCTGGCACGGCCCCGAGGGTCTGCGCCGAATCGCCACGCGGGTGTCGCGTCTGGCGTCGCTCTTCGCGGCGAACGTGCGGACGGCCGGAGCCTCGACGAGGCATTCCACGTGGTTCGACACCGTCGCCGTGCGCACGCCGGGCGAGGCGATCGCGGTTCGTGATCGGGCCCGCTCGCATGGTTTCGACGTGCGCGTGATCGACACCGACACCGTGGGTGTGACCTTCGACGAAACCACCACCCTCGAGGACGTGGCGTCGATACTGGCGGTGTTCGGGGCCGACCTCGACGAGTCGCTCGACGGTTCCCTCGACGGACTCGACGGTGCGCCGCTGCGGGTCGAGGCCCTCCTGACCGCCAAGGTCTTCTCGGCGCACCGAACCGAACACGAGATGCTCCGCTATCTGCGTCGACTCGCCGACAAAGACTTGGCGCTCGACCGCACAATGATCCCGCTCGGTTCGTGCACGATGAAGCTCAACGCCACCACCGAGATGGAGCCCATCACCTGGCCCGAGTTCGCCAACGTTCACCCGTACGCGGCCGACGACGAGACCGAGGGCTATCGGGCCCTCATCGACGACCTCGAGCGCATGCTCGTGGTGGTGACCGGCTACGACGCCGTGAGCCTGCAACCGAACGCCGGAAGCCAGGGGGAATTCGCCGGACTTCTGGCCATCAGGGCCTACCACCGCAGTCGGGGTGACGTGGATCGAACCGTCTGTCTCATTCCCTCGAGCGCGCACGGCACCAACGCGGCCAGTGCCGTCATGGCCGGCATGTCGGTGGTCGTGGTGGCCTGTGACGTCGGCGGCAACGTCGACATCGACGACCTGCGGACGAAGGTGGCCGAGGCGGGCGATCGACTGGCGGCGATCATGGTCACCTACCCGTCCACGCACGGTGTCTTCGAGGACCACATCACCGACATCTGTCGTGTGGTCCACGACGGAGGCGGGCAGGTGTACGTGGACGGTGCGAATCTGAACGCACTGGTGGGTCTGGCGCGGCCGGGTGCGTTCGGGGCCGACGTCAGTCATCTCAATCTGCACAAGACGTTCTGCATCCCGCACGGTGGTGGCGGGCCGGGCGTCGGTCCGGTCGCGGTTCGTTCACATCTGGCGCCGTTCCTGCCCGGTCACCCGTTGGCGACGGACTCCCCCGTCGGGCCGGTGTCGGCGGCCCCGTTCGGCTCGGCCGGAATCCTGCCGATCTCGTGGGCCTACGTGCGACTGATGGGAGCGCGGGGATTGCGCACCGCCACCGAGATGGCCATCGTGAACGCCAACTACGTCGCGCGTCGTCTCGCCGCCCACTTCCCGATCCTGTACACCGGTGCGAACGGTCACGTGGCGCACGAGTGCATCATCGATCTGCGTCCCATCACCAAGGAGACGGGGGTCACGGTCGACGACGTGGCCAAGCGCTTGATGGATCACGGCTTCCACGCCCCCACCATGAGCTTCCCCGTCGCCGGGACGCTGATGATCGAGCCGACCGAGAGCGAGACGAAAGCCGAACTCGATCGTTTCTGTGACGCGATGGTGGCCATTCGCGTGGAGATCGACCAGATCGCCAACGGAGAGATCACGGTTGACGAGAGCCCCCTGCGACACGCACCGCACACGGTCGACGATCTGGTGGGCGAATGGCATCGGGTTTACCCCCGTGCGGCCGGACGTCCGGGTTCGTCGGCGTACCACGCACCGGTCGGGCGCATCGATGCGGCCTACGGTGACCGCAATCTCGTCTGCACCTGCGAGCCGCTGGAGTCCTACGCCTCCGCGCGTTGATTCCGCCGATAGTTTGCGCTCATGGCCGCCGACGAGAACGCGAACAAGTCCACCGATTCCGGTGTCACCGGAGGCATGCCCGGTGTGGCGGACCTGCTCTCCCTGCTCGGTGGCGCCTCGCCGTTGATCGCCGTCGGTCGCGTGGTCGAGACGGTCACCCAGGTGGCCGGAGAGATCGTGAAGTCGATCGCCACCTTGAACGACACCATGAACGAACTCAACCGCGTCGCGCACCGGGTGAACGACCTTCTGGACGAGATCGAGGCACCCATCAAGGAGATCGTGCCCACGGTGCAGACGACGGTGAAGCAGGCCCGTGGAACGTTGAAGAAGGTCGACGGCTTGATCGGTCAGGTCGGGACGTTGCCGGCCGACGTCACCAAGGCGGTGTCCACGTTGGGTGATCTCGCCGGACGGCTGGCGCCGCTCACCCAGTTCGCCGAGATGGCCGGCGGCATGTTCGGAATGAAGTCGACGCCGTCGAGTTGAGGCCCGTCATCGCTTGGCGATGAACGGTGTGGGAACGACACGCCCCGCGAGTTCGCTCCCCCGAACGTCGATGGTGACCCGGTCGCCCGGTCGACACTCCGGCGACAACAGGGCCAGTGCGATTCCGTGTCCGAGGACCGGCGAGAAATTGCCACTGGTGACGGTCCCGACGTCCGTGACGCCGTTCGGTCCGACGCTCCGCACGACGCAGTCGGCCCGCGGAGGGCGTCGGCCCTCGGTGGCGATGCCCCGCAGAACGCGGGTGACGCCGCGTTCCTTCTCGGCCAGCAG
>WLEG01000253.1 GCA_009704425.1 Actinomycetota bacterium
CACGAGAACGCGATAGCCGACCAGTTGGCCACCACCGAGGTCGGCGGGCGCGTCCCACGTGAGGGTCACGGCGCGGTCACCGGCGGTCGCGGCCAGATTGCGCACGGCCGTGGGCGGACCGAACGGAGTCGACGAGGTCATGGTGCTGGCGCCCACGCCAACCGTGGTGACCAACGAGATCCGGAACCGATAATTGGTCCCATTGGTGAGTCCGGTCACCAGATAGCTGGTGGCCGCCACCGACACGTTCGTCAGTCGGGTCCACGTGGAACCGTCCTCGCTGCTCTCGATTCGGTAGAACAAGCGCTGATCATTGTTGGAACCGATCGACGACGGCGCCGTCCACTGTAGGAACACCTGCCGATCACGCGACTGGGCCTTGAATTCACGCGGAGCGAGCGACAACGCCTGCGGACGAGCCACGACGGTACCCGCGTTGCTGTAACCATTCGAGGTGACCGGGAAGACGTTGAACGTGTACGACGTTCCGTTCGTGAGGCCGAAGACGGTGTAGTTCGTCGTCGTCGACAAGGTGTTCTCGGTGACCACCGTGGTGACTCCACCGGCAACGTGGGTGACGCGGTAGCCGACGATCGGAACACCCGCGGTGTCAGAGGGTGAACTCCAGTTCAGTGTCACCTGTGCATCGCCGACCGAGGCCCGAAGGTTCGGCACTCCTCCCGATGACGTCTGACGCGGCGTGCCGAAATAGACACCCGAGGGAGCGCCCGCCCCGGCGTAGCTGACCGCGCTGACGCGGAAGCCGTACTGGACGCCGTTGCTCAATCCGTTGACACGCAACGACGTCGACGTCGAGAAGGTGTTCGCCGACACCGTCGACCAGGACACGCCGTTATCGGCGGTCATTTCGATTCGATATCCGAGGATCGGATAACCGTTCGCCGTCGCGCCGCCCCAGTTCAGGTCGAGGAATCGATTTCCCGACGTGGTGTAGAGGAAGTTCGGAGCGATCGGCGTGGAGAACGGACGGCCCAGGACGTAACGGAAGTTCGCGTAACCGAAAGCGGAGACACCGATGTCGTTGACCGCCGACACGCGGACGCCATAGAGCGTTCCGTTGGTGAGACCGGTGATCGTGTAGCTGTTGACCAAGCCGGTGTTCGACGAGACGGTCACGAAGAAGGCATCGTTGTCGCACACTTGGGCAGACGACTCAGTACAGAGCTCGACGCGGTAACCGGTGATCGGTGATCCACCGTTGTTGCTCGGCGTGGACCACGACACCGTCAAGCGACGATCGCCCGCCACCACGCTCGTCCCGAGCGGGACCCCAGGCTCGAACTGGGGAATGCCCGACACCACCGCGGGTGCGCCGTAGCCGGCCGCGGTGATCGCCGAGATGCGGAACTGATACGTCTGGCCATTGGTCAAACCGCGGACGTTCCATTGCGTCGTGAGTCCGGTGTTGGCTTGTGCCACCGTCCAATTGGTGCCGTCTGTGCTCATCTCCACGCGGTAACCGGCGATCGTGTACCCACCGGTCGACGTCGGTGTTCCCCAATTGAGGAACAAGGCGTTCGGTATGGACGCGTTCGTGATGACCGTCGCCGACGTGGGCGCGGACGCGACCGCGACAGGAATCGCCGAGGTCAACGCACCTCCGGAGGTGGACACGGAGTTCACCGCGGAAACCCGGAACCAATAGGACGTCCCGTTCGCCAGGCCGGTCACCATGAACGAGGTGTCCGCCGGATCCGACAAGGAGGAGACCACGTTCAGCGACGCGAGCGACGAACCGGTCCCGTATTCGATCTTGTAACCGAGGATGGCGCTGCCACCGGTGTTGGTCGGAGCGGTCCAATCGAGGAACACCTGACCGTTGCCGGCGATGGCCTGCAAGTCGCCCGGCATGGCCGGTGCTCCACGCGGGGTCACGGTGGTCGAGACGTACGAACCGACACCCAACAAGTTCCGCGCCGCCACTCGAATGGTGTATGTGACACCGTTGTTCAACCCACCGATCGTCTCGCTCAGCGTCATACCCGAGTCACGCACCACCGTGTACGTCGCACCGACCGCGCCACAGGCACTCGAACAAATCTCGACTTGGTACCCCAGGAGTGTCGGTGCCGGTGACTGTGACGGCGCGGTCCACGTGATCGTCGCCGACTCCGATGATCCGGAAGACGAGATCGTCGCCGGAGCCGTCGGCGTGCCGGCGACATGAACGACGAGCACCGATGCGAGGTTGCTCGCCGACAACGCGGTGACCCGGTAGCCGTAGACACTCTGGTACACCGCCGTGGCGTCGGTGTACGACAGTGTCGACGTGGACTGGTTCGCCGCCAAGACGCTGTAAGCACCACACGTCGTGCTCGAGTAGAGACAACGCTCGACCTTGTATCCCGTCGCCCCGCTCGTTGCCGGTGCGTCCCAGTTCAACGTCACGTTGGAACCGGATACCGTGGCGCGCAACGCTTGGACACCGACGAGGTTCGACGTTCCGGTGGCCGAGACGTACTCCCAGTCGCCCAGTCCGGCCGCGGTGAGCGCCGCGACGCGATAACGGATCGTGGTGCCGTTGGCCGGAGGCGTGACGGTGAGGGTCGTCACCCCACCCATGGAGGCGGTGAGCGAGGTCCAGTTGGCACCGTCGTCGGTGCTCTGCTCGACCCGGTAGCCATTGGGCGCGACGAGAGATCCACCGTTGGAGCTCGTCGTGGGAGCGGTCCACGTGAGCGTCGACTGGGCGCCGGCGACGGCGGTGTACGTCAGCGCGGTCGGTGCGGCGGCCGGGCCGTTCGGGGTGGCGCTGACCACCGACGAGGTGCCGGTCCCCGCGGCGCTGATCGCGGTGACTCGGAAGTAGTACTGCGTGTTGTTCGTGAGTCCGGTGACAGTGAACGGACTGGTCGCGTTGTTGCTGCTGACCGTGTATCCCGACGCGGCGGTGGTCGAGTATTCGAGTCTGTAACTGGTGACGGGGAGCCCCCCCGTCGCCAGCGGAGGGGCCCACGTGAGGGTGACGGATGTGTCACCCCTGGTGGCCGACAGTGTCGTCGGCGGGCTCGGTCTCGCCGGTGGCCCGGCGATGCTCTGAGTGGGAACGGTCGCCGCCACGATCGAAGCGACGCCCGCACCGGCCACGTTGCTCGGTGTCACCCGGAACAACACCTGACTGCCCGCCAGCGACGGAGTCGGAGCCCAACGATGCTCGGTGGAGGTGGTGGCCGAGGACAGCGTCGACCACGTGATGCCGCCGTCACCACTGATCTCGACCCGATACGAGATGGTGGCCGCGTCTCCGGGGGCATTGGGAACTCCCCACGAGACGGTGAGATAGGTGCCCGTTCCGGTACCCACCGAAGCCCCGTCGGGGTAACTGATGGTCACGTTGTTCGACACGTTGGTGGTCAAAGACGTCACCGCACTGGGGGTGGCGGTCGGAGTGACCGAAATCTGGGCGCCATAGTCCGAGTAGCGGTACGAGGTGCCGTCCATGTTCACCGCGTCGACGACGAAGGTGTACGCGGTCCCGGCGGTGAGGCCGGTCACGGTATAGGACCGTGTCGACGAATCGAGAATGTCGGCCAACACCGTGGTCGG
>WLEG01000254.1 GCA_009704425.1 Actinomycetota bacterium
CCCGGCAACGCGGGCACAACTAGAGTCCACGCATGCTCGCGGCGTGGGGCCCCATCAACGACATGACCGATTGGCTCAACGATGTCGCCGGCAACTGGTGGTTCCTGGCGGTCATCTTCGTGATCGCCCTGCTCGACTCGGTCATCCCGGTGGTGCCCAGCGAGACCACGGTCATCATCGGAGGCGTCGCCGCCAGTAGCGCCGGAGACGCCCCGTATCCGGTGGTGTTCGTCATCGCCGTGGCCGCGGCCGGGGCCTTCTGCGGCGACAACCTCAGCTATCAGATCGGCCTGCGCGCCAGTGGATTCGTCCAACGCCGAGCCGCCAAGAAGGAGTCCACCGCCAAGAAGTTGGCGTGGGCCCACGAACAGATCGAGGAGCGCGGCGGATTGCTCCTGATCACGGCGCGGTTCATCCCCGGCGGGCGCACCCTTCTCACGTTGTCTTCGGGACTCACACGACAGTCACAGCGATGGTTCGCCTCGTGGGTGGCGGTGGCCGCCATGATCTGGGCCAGTTACGCCGCGATCCTCGGCTACAGCTTCGGCACCAAGTTCGAGGACGATCACACCACCGCTTTCCTGCTGGCCTTCGGCGCCGCTCTCACCATCACGGTGCTCATCGAGGTCGTCCGGTTCGCCCGCAAGAAGTTCGCGACCGACTGACCCGACACGGTGGGGGTTTCCCCGGGTACCCGGGCGTAATCTGAGAGCGTCATGATCGCCGTGATCCCCGTTCGAGATGGTGTGGCTCCCGCCGGCGCCGATGAGGCGATCGGTGAGGCCGATGGTGACGCCGTCTTCATCGGAACACGAGCCGACGTGGCCGCCAAGGAACTGACGGATCACGGCGTTCGCTTCTGGACCATCGAGGCCGAACTGGATCCGCATGCCGTCGCCATCGACGTCGCCCACGCACTCTCCACGCTCGATCGAACCGACTCGGTCGTGTTGCCGGCCAGTCCCGACGGACGCGACCTGGCGCCCCACATCGCGCATCGCCTGGGCCGCACCTTGTACGCCGGAGCCATCACGGTTTCCGACGAGCGCGTGAGCGTGTCCGTGCGGGGTGGACTCGCCATCGCCGATCACCAACCCGCGGGCCCGTTCGTGGCCACGCTCCAATTGGGTGTCCGGGGCTCCGAGCCCGACGAACGCGAGACGGTCGTCCGGGCGATTCCCTCCGTGGTCTCGTCATCCGGTGCGTCGGTTTCGACGGCGGTGCGCAGCGACGGAGTGCTCCCCCCGGACGTGTCCACCATGGATCTGGCGGAGGCCCCGCGAATCCTCGGCGGAGGCGCCGGCCTGAGCGATGGTCCGGCGTTCGATCTGCTCGGTCGGGTGGCGGTGGCGTTGCAGGCGTCCATGGGCGTGACCCGCGTGATCACCGACCGCGGTTGGGCGTCGCACGAACGCCAGATCGGCACCACGGGCGTCGTCGTCGACCCCGACCTGTACATCTCGTTCGGGGTCAGTGGTGCGGTGCAACACACCAGTGGCCTCGGTCAACCGGAACACATCATCAGCGTCAACACCGACGCGCATTGCCCCATGATGCAGATGTCCGATCTCGCCATCGTGAGCGACGCCAACGCCGTCCTTCACGAGTTGGCGACGCGTCTGGCGGTGGAACCGTCATGACGAACCCACCCGTTCGGCACGATGCCGACATCATCGTCGTCGGTGCCGGTCCGGCCGGGTCGTGCGCCGCGATCGCGGCGGCGCGCGCGGGCAGGTCCGTCATCCTCATCGAGCGCGGACCCTTCCCCGGCTCGAAGAACATGTACGGCGGCGTCGTGTATCCACGGATCCTCGACGAACTCGTCCCCTCGTGGTGGGAAACCATGCCCGTTCAGCGTTGGGTGGTGAAGCGTTCGACCATGCTGTTGTCCGACACCGGCGCGCTGAACGTCGACTTCCGCGCGAACGCTTGGGGCGCACCGCCGTACAACGGAGCCACCGCCTACCGTCCCGACTTCGACAACTGGCTCGCGAACCACGCGGTCGAGGCCGGCGCACGATTGGTCTGTTCGACCACCGTCACCGGTTTGCTGCGGGACTCGACCGGCCGTATCCAAGGAGTGAGCACCGACCGGCCCGACGGAGATCTGCACGCGCCCATCGTCATCGCCTGCGACGGCGTGAACAGTTTCCTCGCCAAGGAGTCCGGGCTGTACCCGCACACCGACGCCTCGAATTTCACGCTGGGCGTGAAGGAAACGTTGGCTCTGCCCAAGCACGTCATCGACGAGCGATTCGGCGTGCGCGACAACCAGGGTGTCGACATCGAGATCCTCGGAGGCACCAGCGGCGTCAACGGTGGCGGTTTCATCTACACCAATCTCGACACCGTCGCGCTCGGCGTGGTGTTGAAGCTTCCGAAGTTGGCCGCGCAACAGAAGCGTCCCGAGCAGATCATCGCCGAGCTGAAGCGCCATCCCGCCGTCGCCCCGTTGATCGAGGGAGCCGAGGTGAAGGAGTACTCGGCGCACGTCATCCCCGAGGCCGGTCTCGAGATGATGCCCACCATGGTCGCCGACGGCATGCTGGTGGCCGGCGACGCGGCGGCGTTGTGCCTGGCCGCCGGAATCTGGCTGGAGGGCGTCAACTTCGCCATGGCCAGCGGCATGTACGCCGGACAGGCCGCCGCCGAGGCGATCGCCAAGAACGACGTGTCCTCGCGCGGCTTGTCGGGCTACACCGACCGACTCGAGAAGACGTTCGTGTTGCGCGACCACAAGAAGCTGCGCAAGGTTCCCCATCTCGTGCTGTCGGATCGTGTTCAGCACAAGTATCCGGCCTTCGTCGCGGGAGTCGTCGAGCGGGTGTTCCGCGTGGACAATCCGCATCCCAAGCCAGGTGTGCGTCGGATCGTGCGTGAGGAGCGCAAGAAGGCGGGCATCGGACTGCTCGACCTGTTGCGCGACGGCTGGACCGGCATGAGAGGATTCGGCTGATGAGCCCCACCGCCCGCATCGAGCGCGACAGCGCGTGGCCCGAGATCTCCTTCGAGGAGCGCATCGGCACCGCCGAGTTCCGCATCCACGAGAAGGCCCACATCACCGTCAACGGCGACTCGTGTCGCGGATGCACCACGCGCGAATGCGTGGTGGCGTGCCCGGCCAATCTCTTCGTGCCCACCAGTGACGGCGGGATCCTGTTCAACTACGAGAACTGTTTCGAGTGCGGAACGTGCTACCTCGTGTGCAACAAGGAAGGCGCCATCAGCTGGACCTACCCCGAAGGCGGCTACGGCATCGTCTTCCATCGCACCTGATCCTCGAACATGACCATCTCCGTGTGCATCAAGTGGGTTCTGCCCAATCGTGACGGCGACGAGCGGTTCGCCGGGATCTCGTTGGCCGACCAAGCCGCTCTGGAGACCGGTTTGGCCGTGGCCGAGGCATTGAACGAGACCTGCACGGTCGTCACCGTCGGACCCCCGGCGGCCGAGGCCTCGTGGCGCGACGCACTGGCGTGCGGGGCGCACGACGTGGTGCGCATCGACGCACCGGCCGACAACGACAGTGCCGAGACCG
>WLEG01000255.1 GCA_009704425.1 Actinomycetota bacterium
AGCGACGAGAAGGCCCAGATCCTGCGCGACATGGGCGTCGAGCACATCATCAACCGCAAGACCGCGAACTACAAGTTCTGGAAGGACGAGCACACGCACGACGAGAGCGAGTGGCGTCGTCTGGGTAGCGACATCCGCGACATGACCGGTGAGGATCCCGACATCGTGTTCGAGCATCCGGGCCGTCAGACCTTCGCCGCCTCCGTGTACGTCACCAAGAAGGGCGGAACCGTCGTCACCTGCGCGGCCACCAGTGGCTTCATGATGGAGTTCGACAACCGACATTTCTGGATGCGCCTGAAGAATCTGGTCGGCAGCCACTTCGCCAACTATCAGGAGTCGTGGCAGGCCAACCGCCTCATCGCCAAGGGAATGATCCATCCGGTGTTGAGCCAGACGTTCTCGCTGGCCGACGTGGGCGAAGCCGCCTACCAGGTCCACAACAACATGCACGAGGGCAAGCTGGCCGTGCTGTGCTTGGCGCCGTCCGAGGGATTGGGAATCACCAACCCCGAATTGCGGGCCAAGGTGGGCGAGGCGAACATCTCCCGGTTCCGTCGCGCCTGACGAGCACCTTCGGGTTGGGCACCTTCGGGCCCGTTGCATTTAGGCTGTCCGCATGATCCTCACCGAAATCGACCACGTGGCCATCGCCGTCAACGATCTGGAAGCCGCGATCGACTACTACAAGCGCGCCTTCGGTGCCGAGGTCGATCACCGTGAGGTCGTCGAGAGCGACGGCGTCGAGGAGGCTTTGCTGAAGGTGGCCGAGAGTTACGTGCAGTTGCTCACGCCCACGCGTCCCGACAGCCCGGTGGCCAAGGCCATCGAGAAGCGGGGCGAGGGCCTGCATCACATCGGCTACCGCGTCGCCGACTGTGGTGAGGCGTTGGCCGCCATGATCGCCGCCGGCGCCAAGGCCATCGATCAGGCCCCGCGTCCGGGCAGCCGCGGCACCACCGTGGCGTTCATCCACCCCAAGGGCAGCTTCGGCACATTGATCGAACTCGTCCAGGAGTGACGCGAACGGCCCACCGTTCACCGCAACCGGTCGGGTTCCGGCTCTATAATTTCGTTTAGACGAAGTGAAGGGCGGGGCGGCATGTCGAGGTTTTTGAGGTCTCTCGGATCTTTGGCGGGCGGAACCCTTGTTCTGATGGCCGTGCTGTCCGGCACGACCCGCGGATCCTCGGTGTCCGCGGCCACGTCGGAGAACGGCGTGCGCACCTCCACGGTGTCGGTCACATCGTGCACCTCGAGTCAGACCGCCATCATCGAGACGGCGGTCGCCGACGCCACCGGTTATCTCGCCAATGCGACCGAATACTTCGACAATGTTCGTTCGGGGTCGCGATTCACCAGTTGGTTCGGGACCTACGACGTCACTCGCTGGAACGAAGTGAAGTCCACCTTTCAGAACATGGAAGACATGGTCGTGTCGGGCGCCATCGATTTCGATTGCGATGATTCCAACTGCGGTGGAAGCGGAACCTTCGGGTACGTGTACCCCAGCGACACGAGTCCGTACACGGTGCACTTGTGTGGTGCCTTCTGGACCGCTCCCGCGACGGGGACCGATTCCCGAGCCGGGACGCTCATCCACGAGTGGTCGCACTTCAATGGCACCGGCGCCACCGTCGACCACGCGTACGGCAAGACCGGAGCCGGGTCGTTGGCGTTGGGTAATCCGGGCAATGCCGTGGACAACGCCGACAACTACGAGTACTTCGCGGAGAACGATCCGAACACGGTCGACAACAGTCCTGTGCGTACCGTCTCGACCTCCTCGCACGACTTCGGAAGTGTTCCGGTGGGAACATCGTCATCGGCGTTCGTCTTCACGGTGACCAACAGTGGTGACGGCGATCTGGTCGTGGCGAGCCTCGTTCCGACGTCCACCTTCACCCTGGCCTCGGACACCTGCTCGGGAGCAACCGTCGCACCGAGTGCTTCTTGCAGTTTCGGGGTGGTGTTCTCGCCCTCCGTGGCGGGGTCGATCTCGGGAAGCCTGACGGTCTACAACAATTCCGGGGCTGGCGCGTTGGTGGTTGCTCTCACGGGTTCGGCCACGTCGACGACATCGAATGTTCTTCGTTTCGCCACCACCGGGGCGAATCCCCGCGGCATCGCGATCGACGACTCAGGGAACGTCTACACCGCGAACACGCTCGGACGGGACGTCACCAAGGTGCAGCCGAACGGAACCGCAACCCAATTCGCTTTCTTGGGAGGCGAACCCAAGCGAATGCTGGTCGACGGTTCCGGAAACCTGCTCGTGGTGAATCAGGTTCTCGATGTGATTCACAAGATCGACCCTCAGGGAGGAGTCACCTCGCTGGGTGCCACCGGCCCCACCCCATTCGATGTGGCCTTGGACTCCACGGGCGCCGTCGTCACGGCGAGCACGGTGACCGGTGAGGTGACCAGGATCTCATCGAGTGGCGCGGCGTCTTTGCTTGCCATGACATCAACGTCGATCCAAGGTGTTGCCATCGATCCGGCGGGGAACATTTTCGCGACCGACTTCGTGCAGGACCGGGTCTTGAAAATCTTTCCCGACGGTTCGGTCTCGTTGTTCGCCTCCGTCCAGTCACCGTTCGCGATCGTGTGCGACCCGCTGGGGAACGTCTACGTGGCGGGACTCTTCTCAAGTGTCGTCACCAAGATCACGCCGAATGGCACCGCGACGAATCACGGAACGGTCGGGAGCGGACCCTACGACCTGGCGTTCGACTCGGCCGGCAACTTGTACTCGGCCAACGTGTACTCCGACACCGTCAGCAAGATCGCTCCGGATGGGACCGTCTCCACGTTCGGGATCACAGGATCAGGGCCCAATGCACTCGTGCTCGATTCATCGGGCAACATCTACACGGCGAACAACAATGACGACTCGGTCACGAAGCTCGTCGGTGCCAGTCCGGCCCCACCGCGCATCCCGTCGGCACCCCTCGTGACCCCGGGATTCGGATCCGTCACCGTCACGCCGTCAACGTTGGTGGCGTCGGCTCGATACGGAAGTCCGACCTCCTACGTCGTGCGAGCCGTGAACGATCCCTCCAAGTCGTGCGTCGTCACCCTTCCGGCGACGAGTTGCGCCGTTTCCGATCTGACCCCGGGAGTCGGTCACGCGTTCACGGTGTCCGCGCGTCTCAACTCGTGGGAGACGCCGCCGTCGCCTCCCTCGCAATCGGTGTCGGCCCTGAGTGGTGGTCTCGTGACGTTGACGCCGTCGCGGGTCATCAACACGCGTCCCACCGGCAAGATCGGTAACCGCACCGGAACCGCCGACCCCATGATCTTCAACGTGTACGGCCAAGGCGGTCTGCCGTCTTCGGGAATCGACGCGGTTGTTTTGAACGTCACCGCGGTCGATCCCGAGGTCGGCAATGAAGGCGGATTCCTCACCGTGTATCCGTGTGCGTCGGGGAGACCTGACGCCTCCAACCTCAACTTCGTCACCCGACAGATCATCGCCAACACCGTGATCGCACCCGTCGACGGTGACGGCAACATCTGCTTTTACAGCTACGGG
>WLEG01000256.1 GCA_009704425.1 Actinomycetota bacterium
GTGCCGGTGTATCCCATGCCGATCATGCTGCGGCGCGGACGGTTGCGCGCGGCGAGGGCCCGAAGCGCCGCCGTCACGTTCGCCTCCGACATGGCGTCGGGAAGATCCAGTTGCCCGCGCAGACGGATGGACTCGGGCACCGTCTCGTCGATCAATTCCTCGACCGACTGCACGCCGATGGTGTCGAGCATCGAGCGACGATCGCCGGCATCGAGGGTGCCGATGTGTCGCGCGACGAACTCGTCGGGGCCGAACAGTTCGCTGAGTGATGGACGTGACGCGGTCATGGAAGCCTCCGGGACGATCGGGTTCGCTTCCCCCGCTGTCTCTCCACCGAGGTGGGCCTGAGAGCTTCGACCGTGGCGGTCTTTCCCCGTCGGCGGGACCCCGAGGGGTCCGCTTTCCAGCGTTGTCTCACCCGTCCGGTCCGGTGGCCTGAGAGATTCCGGGGAGGTTGCTCCTTCGGCGTCCCGGTGCTGGCGGCACCGTGACTCTCCCGGTCGGGTTCAACGACGTACGGACCCTAGTCCACGTCCGGGCATCGCCGTGGTTGGAACGACGACATTTCCGCCCGACGCGTCAGGCGCCGCGAGCGGCTTTCTGCGCCTCGTAGTCGGCGATGGCCGTCAACTGGGCGCCCAGGGTGGCGTCCACCCACTTGGAACCCGCTCCCACCACACGGTCGTAACTGGCTTGGGGTCCGGCCAACTGTCCGGTGAAGTGCGGCATCACACGTTCGGCGAACAACTCGTAACTGCGCAGGGTCTGGTGCCAGTCGGCGATGTCGGCGCCGAGGAAGAGATAGCAGCCGAAGCCACCGGTCTTCTCCTGCAGGCGCTCGATCTGGGCGATGGCCATCTCGGGCGTGCCGATGACCATGCGGCCGGACTCGTTGGCCTGGTCCACGAACTCGTCGATGTCGGTGGGCGGGGGAGGGCCGTTGGGGTCACCCACCGGGATGATGTGGCTGAGGTAGTCCCACACCCACTGCAGTCCGTACCTGCAGTTCTCCTTGGCCTGCTCGACGGTCTCGGCGATGTGCATCGGACCCATCAGGCGGGCCTTCGAACGATCGACGACGTGTCCGTGCAGTACGGCCTCGTCCTCCCACACCTTCAGGTTGTAGTCGAGCATCTGGAAGGCCGCCGGCTCGGTGGCGGCGATCGAGATCAGGCCCACTCCGTACTTGCCGGCCAACTTCGAACCCGACGGCGAGATCGACGACGCCACCGCGATGTCGAAATCGCTGTACGGCTTCACCTGCAACACCGCGTCCTGACAGGTGAACCAATCGGTCTTCTCGGTGACCGTCTCGCCGCGGAAGAGGCGCATCATCACGTCGAGCGATTGCTCCATGCGCGGACGTTGCGTCATGGGGTCGATGCCCAACATGTGCGCGTCCGACGTGAGTTGTCCCGGGCCGGCGCCGAACATCATCCGTCCACGGGTGAGGTGATCGAGCATGACGATGCGATCGGCCAACATGAACGGGTGGTGGTACGGCAGCGAGTTCACGCCCGTGCCGAGCTTGATGTGCTTGGTCCGCTCCGCGGCGGCCGCGATCATGACCTCGGGCGAGGCGATCAACTCACTGCCGGCCGAATGGTGCTCACCGATCCATGCCTCGTGATAACCGAGTCGATCGAGGTGTTCCAACAACTGGAGGTCGCGATGCAGGGCCAGGGTCGGATTGACCCCCGTCTTGTGCATCGGCGGCATGAAGATTCCGAAACGAAGACTCATGTCATCTTCGTAGCACACGGACGGACGAGCGGCGTTCAGTCCACCGTTCCGTAGGCCCCCGCGTCTCCGCGACGATCGCCGGCCGCCACATCGGCGACGACCGAGCGAAGGTCGTCGAGGAAGTCGTCCACCGTGGCCGCGTGCGACGCGTTCACCGTGCAGTGCAACGACGGGGGAGGACCCTGGCGATCGACGTACCATCCACGGGCCGCGAGACCGTCGGCCACCGCGTACACGTCGACCGGGCGATCCGTGTCGACGGCACCGAACGACACGAGCGTGGAGTCGGGACGCGCGCGAACGGCGAGACCGTCGATCGCGTCGACCCCGTCGGCCAGACGGAGACAGGCCTCGCGGGCCGAGCGGGTCAACGCGAGATACCCCTCGTCTCCGAGGAACCGCATCACGGCCCAGGCCGCGGCCATCGGACCACCGCTCTTGGTGCCGAGCACACCCGACGATCCGTACAAACCGCCCAGCCAGTTGTCGGTGACGAAGGTTTGGTACGAACGCAACTGACGATTCCGGTGGACGATGACCGAGGCACCCTTGGCCGTGTATCCGTACTTGTGCAGATCGACCGAGATGCTCGTGACACCGGGGACCGAGAGATTCCACGGCGCGACCGTTTCACCGGACCGCTCCAGGAAAGCCAGCGTCACACCACCCATGCAGGCGTCGACGTGACAGTTCACGTCGCGTCGGGCGGCGATGGCGGCGATCTCCGGGATCGGGTCGATCACGCCCTGCGGATACTGCGGGGCGGAGCCCACCAGCAACACGGTGTTCTCGTCGCACGCGTGGTCCATGGCCACCACGTCGGCGCGCCAGTCGGCGCGCACGGGAACACGGCGCGCCTCCACGCCGAAGTAGTAACAGGCCTTCTCGAAAGCGGCGTGCGCGGACGCCGGCAGGATGGCGTTCGGCGCGGACACCCCACGCTCGCGACGTCCCCGCTCGCGCGCCGCCTTCACCGCCATGAGGATGCTCTCGGTGCCGCCACTGGTCCTGTACCCGGCGGCCTGGTCGTCACCGCGCACCCAGTCGGTCACCGTGGCCACCACCTCGGCCTGGAACTTCTTCAGGCTCGGGAACGCGTCGGCGTTCAACCCGTTGGCCGACGTGTACATCGCGTGCGCGCGCTCGGCCACCTGCTCGACCTCGGGACCGGCGTAGTAGGCGAGCGAGAACACCCGACCTTCCTTCCACGCCACGTCGGCGTCACCGGCACGACGGGCCTCGTCGAGAACCGCACGAGCACGATCGGAGAGTTCCATGCTCACTACCGTAGACCCATGACCGATCGCGCCCCGCTGGTTTCCGCCGCCGAACTGAACGCCAAACTGCGCGAGCTGTTCGGGGGAGACATGCTCGGACTCACCTCGGACATGGTCAGCGAGATGGAGTACGGCATGGTGCTCACGACCATGGACGTGAGCCCGAAGCAACTGCGACCCGGCAAGATCATCAGCGGTCCGACGGTCTTCGCGGCCTGTGACGCCGCCCTGTTCTACGCCTGCCTGTCCGTGTACGGACTCGACATGATGATGCTCACGAGCGACATGCAGATCCGTTTCCTCCGACCCGCCATGGGCACCCGTCTTCACGCCCGCGGTCGGATTCTGAGCGTGGGGAGCAAGCTGATCACCGGACAGGTGGTCGCCTTCACCGACGACGAATCGAAGCCGGTGGCGGTGGCCCAGGGCTCCTGTGTGCCCCCGAAGAAGAACACCGACGCCTGACCCGGTTCGGGCGTTCGCCTAGGGTGCGGTGATGCCCGA
>WLEG01000257.1 GCA_009704425.1 Actinomycetota bacterium
CCGCTCGATCACGTGGTGTCGGGAGGCGAGTCCGAACCGCGCCAGCTCCCGGCGTCGCGCGACGACGGTCCCGACGCGGTGGTCGAGGATCGTGAGTTGCGCCAGATCATGCGTGCGGAGATTCGCAATCTCCCCGAGCGCGAGCGAACCGTCGTCGCCTTGTACTACGACGAAGGAATGACCCTGGCCGAGATCGGCGACGTGCTCGGGGTGACCGAGAGCCGTGTCTCGCAGATTCATTCCAAGGCGGTCATCATGTTGCGCGCCCGCCTAGCGGCCGCAGGCATATAACGGCGGCCGCAGGCATATAACGGTGGCCGCAGGCATATAACGGTTGCCGCCAGCATCTAGCGGCTGGCGCAGACGGATGAGCCGTCACCGGGGGCGAGGTCATTGCACCCACCCCGTCGCATGCTGGGAATCGCCGTTCTGTTGTCCGTCTCGACCGTCCTGCCGACCACTCTCGGGGGCGCCGCCTCCGATTGTCTGCAGCCACCGGTGTCGGGTCGGGTGGTGGCGCCGTTCGTGGCGCCCGCGTGTCCGTATTGCCCGGGCCACCGCACCGTCGATTTCGCCAGCGTGCTCGGAGAGGCGGTCGTGTCGCCGGTGGCCGGCACGGTGGCCTTCTACGGATTCGTCGGGGGCCGGCTGTACATCACGATCGACCCGGTCGATTCGGCGACGTTCGCCCCGGGCACGGTGGTGACCGTGGGCGGTCTGCTGCTCGACGATGTGTCGGCCGAGGGCCCCAACCCCCGTCGGGGCGATCCGGTGCGACAGGGGGAGCGCGTCGGCGACGCCGGAGGGTGGCCCGTCACCCTCAGCGTGCGACGGCCCGGCACGGAGGGCCCGTATCTCGACCCGACCCCGATGCTCGGTCGTTGGCGGGTGGCCGCCCGCCTGGTGCCCCGATCGGGCCGGTGGCGATCCACGCCGCCTCGACTGGTCTGTCCCGCCACCCCGAACTCCCGCTAGCCTGCCCTACGGCCCGGGATACCGGTCCGTACCAGCACACACCGGTCGCGTCCTGCGGTCGGCACCTCCGGGTGTCGCGTCGGCCGGTGTCCCCAACCGCAGTCACGAGAGGAATAGCCATGGCCATCGTCACGATGCGTCAACTTCTGGAAGCGCGAGTTCACTTCGGCCACCAGACCCGTCGTTGGAACCCCAAGATGAAGCGGTTCATCTTCGGAGAGCGCAACGACATCTACATCATCGACCTGCAGCAGACGCTCGAGCGCATCGAGACCGCCTACGCGTTCATCCGCGACCTGTCGGCCAAGGGCGGCAACGTGCTGTTCATCGGCACCAAGCAGCAGGCCCAGGACCCCATCGCCGGTTTCGCCGAGAAGTGCGGCATGCCCTACATCAACGAGCGTTGGCTCGGTGGCATGCTCACCAACTTCGAGACCATCCACAAGCGCGTCCAGAAGATGCTCGAACTCGAGCGTCTGAAGGAAACCGGTGAGTTCGATCTCATGCCGAAGAAGGAAGCGCTCCTCAAGAGCCGCGAGTTGGCCAAGTTGCAGAAGAACCTCAGCGGTATCCGCCACATGACCCGCCGTCCCGACGCCGTGTTCATCATCGACACGAAGAAGGAGCACATCGGTGTCACCGAGGCGAACAAGCTCGGTATCCCGGTCGTGGCCATCGTCGACACCAACGTCGACCCCGACCTGATCACCTACCCCATCCCGGGCAACGACGACGCCATTCGCGCCAACGAGCTCATGTCCAAGGTCATCGCCGAGGCGGTCATCGAGGGTCGCTACATCGCCTCCAAGCGCAACCCGGGCCTGGTGGCCCCCGAGCGCACCGAGGCCGAGAAGGCCGAGTTCGCCGCCGATCAGGCCAAGGCCCGCGCCGCGGCCGCGGCCGCCCAAGCCGAGCGCGAGGCCAAGTTGGCTGCCGCCAAGACCGCCGCCGCCGCGGCCGAGACCACCCCGGAGGCCTGAGCCATGTCGTTCACCGCCAAGGATGTACAGACCCTGCGCCAGTCCACGGGCGCCGGGATGATGGATTGCAAGAAGGCCCTCGAAGCCAACAACGGCGACATGGAAGAGGCCAAGCAGTGGCTGCGTGAGAAGGGCCTGGCCGCCTCGGCCAAGCGCGACGACCGCGAGAACACCCAGGGTGTCGTGGCCCTCGTGGTGTCGGGCAACGTGGGCGCCATCGTGAAGTTGAAGTGCGAGACCGACTTCGTCGCCGGAAGCGATCAGTTCAAGGCCGAGGCTCAGGCGTTGGCCGAGCTGGTGGCCGCCAAGGGTGAGGCCGCCGTTTCCGAGCGCGCCGCCATCCTCGACGATCTGAAGATCACGTTGAAGGAGAAGATCGAACTGGGTGAGGTCGCCCGCGTCGAAGCCGCTCCCGGCAACGTCATCGACAGCTACCAGCACATCCAGGGTGGTCGTGGCGTGAACGCGGTTCTCGTCGAGATCGCCAATGGTTCGGTCGATCTGGCGCACGACATCGCGGTGCACATCGCCTTCGCACGTCCGAAGTACTTGTCGCGCGACGAGGTTCCCGCCGACGTCGTCGACAAGGAGCGCGCCACGCTCGAGACCATCAGTCGCAACGAGGGCAAGCCCGAAGCGGCGCTTCCCAAGATCGTCGAGGGTCGAATCAACGGCTTCTTCAAGGACGTGTGCCTCGTCGAGCAGGCGTACGCCAAGGACGACAAGCAGTCCGTCACCCAGGTTCTGGGTGGCGCGAGCATCGTGCGCTTCGCCCAGATCGAGATCGGCTGATCCGAGATGGCCGCGACCGAGGATCGTCCCCGGTGGAAGCGGGTCATCCTCAAATTGTCGGGTGAGGCTCTGGCCGAGCCGACGGGTTTCGGTCTCGACACCAACGTGTTGCACCAGGTGGCCACCGAGATCAAGGACGTGCGCGAGAACCTGAAGATCGACATCGCCGTCGTCGTCGGGGGAGGCAACTTCTGGCGCGGCCTGAAGGGGGCCGGTCAGGGCATGGATCAGGCGCAAGCCGACTTCATGGGAATGATCGCCACCGTCATGAACGGTCTGGCCCTGCAGGACGCCCTCGAACGGGTGGGTCAGCACAGTCGGGTCATGACCGCGATCGAGATGCCCAAGGTCGCCGAGCCGTACATCCGTCGTCGCGCCGAACGTCACATGGAGAAGGGTCGGGTCGTCATTTTCGCCGGCGGAACCGGCAACCCGTTCTTCACCACCGACACCGCGGCCGCTCTGCGCGCCGCCGAGATCGACGCCGAGGCCATTCTGAAGGGCACCCACTCGGGTGTCGACGGCGTGTACACCGCGGACCCCAAACTGGACTCCGCCGCCACCCGCTACGACCGGGTGTCGCACAAAGAGGTCATCGAGAAGGAATTGCGGGTCATGGACGCCACGGCGATCGCCTTTTGTCGCGACAACAAGATCCCGATCGTGGTGTTCGACGTCAGCACGCCCGGAAACATCAGATCCGTTCTGGAGGGTCAGCGCATAGGTACGCTGGTCGGGTGACCGACGACATCCTTCTCGAGGCCATCGAC
>WLEG01000258.1 GCA_009704425.1 Actinomycetota bacterium
AACAGCGCCTCGACGGTCGCCCGACCGATACCGGACGCTCCCCCGGTGACGATCGCCGTTCGACCCGTCATGGCGTCCCGCCCACTCGCAGCCCCGGTCACGGTCATCGCCGCGGAACCCGTGGGTGCAGCAGCCCCGACACCGCGTCCTTGATTCCGGTGATGGCCTGGCTCTGAACCTTCGGATCGTCGGACACCGCGTCGGTCAGACCGACGAGCACCGTGAGGATGAAGGCGAAGACGACCGGACGACGTTCCGGAGCGATCTCTCCGGTGCTCACACCGAGCTCGACCATGTTCGCGAAGAACTTCTCCCGCTGTCGGCTTCGGGGAGCGACCGAGGCCCTCATCTCGGGGTGCCGTCGGGTGTCCACCCGCACCGCACCGAGAAAACGGGCAACGGAGGCGTCGGTCTTGTTGAGTTCGTGCGCCACGTCGAGGATCGCGTCGAACTGTTCGACGAAGGTCTCGCGCCCCACGATGGCCTCGGTGAAGCGCGAGTACACCAGATCCTGGGTGGCCTCGTGGACCGCCAGATACAGATCGAGCTTCGAGCCGAAGTAGTGGTACAACGCCCCCGGGGTGACGCCGGCCCGGGTGGCGATGTCCCGGTTCGTGGTCATCTCGTACCCCGACACGGAAAAGGTCTCGCGGGCGATCCGCAGGATGGCCCGTCGGGTGTCGGCCGAATCGGTGTCGGGCGGACGCCCGAGACGCCGCTCGACGACCTTGACCGCGTCCATTCGTCGCCCCACAACCTTCCGTGTCGTCACGTCCCGAGTATGACCGACCATCTCGCCTCCGTGCGAATACTGATCGCCCGATCAATTACGGTTGGGTTCGTGGCCGCCGACAACGACTCCGCCTCCGCACCCTCGCTCGAGGAGTTCACGCGCACCGCTCGCGAGTGGCTCGAAGCGAACGCCGAATACCGCAGCGGAGGCAGCGACGACAAGGAACTCGTCTGGGGTGACGGCGAGTTCTCCGTGTCGGTGTTCCACTCCCTCACGTTCGAGGAGGAGAAGGCGTTGCTCGAACGCGGCAAGGCCTGGATCCAGAAGAAGGCCGAGCACGGCTACCACGCCATCACCGCACCCGTGAAATACGGCGGCCTCGGCTATCCGCGTTCGCACGGGCGCGCGTTCTCGAAACTCGAGTCGCAATTCGTGACCCCCACCGGACACGAGACCTTGAGCGTCACCGTGGGATTGATCGCCCCCACCATCGACCTGTTCGGAACCCCCGAGCAGAAGGAACAGTTCGTCGGGCGATTCATGGCCACCAAGGATCTGTGCTGTCAGCTGTTCTCCGAGCCCGGCGCCGGCAGCGATCTGGCGTCGTTGGGCTGTCGTGCCGAGCGCGACGGTGACGAATGGGTGTTGAACGGCCAGAAGGTCTGGAGTTCGGGCGCACAGTTCAGCGAGTGGGGCGAACTCATCGCGCGCAGCAACGCCGACGTCGTGAAGCACAAGGGAATGACCGCGTTCATCATTCCGATGGACCTGCCCGGAATCGAGATCCGACCGATCAAACAGATGAGCGGCGGTTCGTCGTTCAACGAGGTCTTCTTCAACGACGTGCGCATCCCCGACACGATGCGACTCGGCCCCGAGGGCGAGGGTTGGAAGGTGGCCCTCACGACGCTGGGCTTCGAACGCGATCATTCCGGCGACGGTGGTGGTGGCGGTAGTCGCGTCGGAGGTTCGTGGCGCCAGGTATTGGCCACGGCACGGGCCATGGGTGTCACCGCCGACCCCGTGTTGCGCCAGGAACTGGCCAAGGCATACACGCACTTCCGGGTCGAGGGTTTCGTGAACCGTCGTGCGGCCGACATGCGTCGCGCCGGTTCACCTCCCGGACCCGAGGGTTCGTTGGGCAAACTCATCTGGACCGAGGGCATGACCCGCGTCTCGGACCTGATCTCGCGGATCCTCGGCGCGTCTCTGGTGGCCGACGCCGGCGAGTGGGGCACGTACGCGTGGGGCGAACACGTTCTCGGCGCTCCCGGCTATCGCATCGCCGGAGGTTCCGACGAGACCCAGCGCAACATCATCGGCGAGCGCGTTCTCGGCCTGCCCGGCGAACCACGCGTCGACAAGGATCTGGCCTGGAAGGACACCCGTCGCTGACGGGTGAGGGCTCGAAGCAGACAACACACAAACAGGGGGAAATCATGGATCTCGGACTCGCGGGCAAGAAGGCTCTCGTCACCGGCTCGACCAAGGGGCTCGGCCGCGCAATCGTGGAGACACTTCTGGCCGAAGGGGCATCGGTGGCGATCTGCGCGCGCAACGCCGACGAGGTGGACGCGGCCGTGAAGGAGTTGTCCTCGAAGGGAACCGTCGTGGGCGCGGCGGTCGATGCCGGAGACCCCGACGCGCTGAAGGCGTGGGTGGCGTCCTCGGCCGAGCAGCTGGGCGGCATCGACATCTACGTGCACAACACCTCCGGTAAGCCGGCTCGAAAGCTCGAGCAGTGGATCAACAACTTCAACATCGACCTGATGGCCCTCGTGCACGGCGTCGAAGCCGCCAAGTCCGCACTGGCCGCCGGAGGCGGGTCGGTCATCAGCATCGGCACCACCGCCACGGCCGAACACTTCGGTGGCGGCTCGGGTAGCTACAGCGCGCTCAAGTCGGCGGTGACGAACTGGACGTTGGGTCAGGCACAGGTGCTCGGTGCCCAGGGCATCCGGTGCAACGTGGTCTCCCCCGGACCGATCATGGTGCAGGGTGGCGACTGGGACATGATCAAGAACGCGATGCCTCCGTTCTTCGAGGCCACCGAGAAGGCCCATCCCGGCGGACACATGGGTGAGCCGAGCGACGTCGCCAATGCGGTGGCCTTCCTGGCCAGCGATCGCGCCCGACACATCAACGGTGTCAATCTCACCGTCGATGGTGGCTTCCTCAAGCGCGTCGACTTCTGAGCGTCGGGCCGTGAGCCACAAGCCCGCAACCCGACGGGTCGAGGTCACCCTCGTCGCCGGAGGCAAGTACCACGACATCGACTTCGCGCGTCGCGAACTGTTGGGCCTCCTGGCCGAGCACGACGAGTTCCGCGTGCGGGTGCAACCGGATTACGAGGACGTCGACGGAATCGCCGCGGCCGAGATCCTGGTGTCGTACACCTGCGACGTGCGGCCGAGCGAAAGGGCTCAACGCGGGGTTCGTGAGTGGGTCGAGAACGGTGGTCGCTGGGTGGCCCTCCACGGGACGAACTCGGCCCTCACCCTCGGTGGCCCGAACGGAGTGGAGTCACCGCGGGTGTTCCCGTTGTGGGCCGAGACCCTCGGTAGCCAGTTCGTCGCCCATCCGCCGATCCAGCCGTACACGGTCTCGGTGTCGGACCCGTCGCATTGGCTCGTGGCGGGAATCGAGTCGTTCGACACCGACGACGAGTTGTACCTGAGCGAGTACGCCGATCGCGACGCTCTTCACCCGTTGCTTCACACCACATGGAG
>WLEG01000259.1 GCA_009704425.1 Actinomycetota bacterium
AGCCCGATCGCGTGGTGGTGGGCGCCGACGATCAAGCCGCCGCTCTGAAGGTGGCGTCGTTGTACGACGGTCTCACCACTCGGGTGATCATCACCGACCCGGCCTCGGCAGAAACCATCAAGTACGCAGCCAACGCGTTCCTGGCCACCAAACTGTCGTTCATCAACGCCATCGCCGCCATCTGCGAGGGAGTGGGTGCCGACATCAACGACGTGGTGGTGGGCATGGGCAGCGACAAGCGCATCGGTGAGAGCTTCCTGCGCCCCGGGCCCGGTTGGGGCGGCAGTTGCTTCCCGAAGGACTCGCGGGCCCTCATCAAGATCGCGGAAGAGGCGGGCTACGACTTCCAACTGCTCGATGGCGTGATCGCTGTCAACGACCAGCAGTTCGATCGGGTGGCGAACAAGGTTCGCACGGCCGTCGGTGGCGAATTATCGGGCAAACGCGTCGCCATCTGGGGATTGGCGTTCAAGGCCGGTACCGACGACCTGCGGGACTCCCCCGCCGTCGCGATCGCCGAACGGTTGCTCGCCTCGGGCGCCCGGTTGGCCGTGTTCGACACCACGGTTGATCGGCCGCGCGCCGGAGTGCCCGCCGGCGTGACCATTGCCTCGGATCCCATCGATTGCTGCCGCAACGCGGATGTGCTGGTGGTGCTCACCGAATGGGACGAGTTCAAATGGGTCGACCCGGTCGCGGTGGCCGCCGTGACCACGTCGCGGGTCGTCGTCGATGCGCGCAACCTTCTCGACCGGACCCAGTGGCAGAAGGCCGGGTTCGTGCATCAGGGAATCGGCCGCTGACATGAGGGTTCTCCTGGCTGGTGGTGCGGGCTTCATCGGCTCCCACATGGCCGACGCGCTGCTCGCCCGCGGCGACGAGGTGGTGGCCATCGACAACTTGTGCACCGGCCGACGCCACAACGTCTCCCATCTTGCCCACAACCCGTCATTCACCCTGATCGAACACGACATCACGCGGGAATGGCCCGCACATCCGGCTCTCTCCGGTCGGTTCGATGCCGTGCTCGATTTCGCCAGTCCCGCGTCGCCGAACGACTTCGCGACCATGCCTTTGGAGATCCTGGCCGTGGGCAGCACCGGCACCCGCGCACTCCTCGACCGTGCCCTCGCCGATGGGGCGCTCTTCTTCCTCACCTCCACCAGCGAGGTGTACGGGGATCCTCTGGTGCATCCCCAGCCCGAGTCCTATTGGGGCAACGTGTCATCCACCGGACCACGTAGCTGCTACGACGAGGCCAAACGCTTCAGCGAGGCGCTCACCATGGCGTACCACCGAGTGCACGGACTCGACGTGCGCATCGTGCGCATCTTCAACACCTACGGCGAACGCATGCGTCCCAATGACGGCCGCGTGGTGAACACGTTCGTGGTGCAGGCGCTCACCGGTCGACCACTCACTCTTCACGGGGATGGCCGACAGACTCGATCCTTCTGCCACGTCAACGACGAGGTACGTGGATTGATGGCGCTCCTGGATTCCGACATCACCACGCCGGTCAACATCGGCAACCCGGGCGAGTTCACCATGCGCGAGTTGGCGGAACTGGTGAACGATCTCACCGACTCGCGGAGCCCGATCGTCTCCGTTCCACTTCCAGCGGAGCGCGAAGGCGATCCCATGCAGCGTTGCCCCGACATCACGTTGGCCAGGTCCGCGCTCGGCTGGGAGCCGTCCATCGCCCTGCGCGACGGCCTCGCTCTGATGATCGAGCACTTCCGCACCAACGAGGACATCTCGTGACCATCCTCGTCACCGGAGGGGCCGGCTACATCGGCTCGCACGCTGTTCGCCAACTTCGCGCCGAGGGTCGCGACGTGGTGGTGCTGGATTCACTGGAGCGAGGTGACCGCGACGCGTTGTTGGGCGCCCCCTTCGTGCAAGGTGACATCAGCGACTCGTCACTGGTGGCCGAAGTGTGCCGTGAGCACGGGGTGGACTCGGTCATCCACTTCGCCGCCTACAAGAGCGTGGGCGAATCCATGACGGACCCCGCGAAGTACTGGCGCAACAACGTTCAGGGCACCGTGGACCTGTTGGAGGGGATGCTGGCCGCCGACGTGCGGCGAATCGTGTTCTCCTCGTCGGCCGCCGTGTACGGAAATCCGGACTCGCTCCCCATACGTGAGGATGCTCCACTGCGAACCGAGAACGTGTACGCCGAGACCAAGGCCGTGATGGAGCGCGTCATCCATTGGTACGGCCAGACCCACGGAGTGCGTTGGGCCAGCCTGCGTTACTTCAACGCGGCCGGGGCCAGCAGCGACGGAGTTCTGGGTGAGAACTGGGACATGTCCACCAACCTGTTGCCACTGGTGATGAAAGCCGCTCTGGGCGCCAGCGGTCCGGTGAAGGTGTTCGGCGACGACTACCCCACTCCCGACGGCACCGGGGTTCGTGACTACATCCACGTCGAGGACCTGGCCATCGCCCATTCGAAGGCGATCGAGCACCTGGATGCGGGGCGCGAGAGCATCACATTGAATCTGGGAACCGGCAGGGGTGTCTCCGTGATGGAGATCATCAGGGCCACGGAAAATACTCTGGGTCGGGCGGTTCCTTACCAAGTCGTGGACCGTCGCCTCGGGGATCCCGCGACCGTCTACGCCGATTCCCGACTGGCCAACAGCGTCCTAGACTGGCGAGCGAAGAAAGGGCTTCTCGAAATCGTCGACTCGCTGATACGCCGGTACAACGAACACAGGGAGCAGCACGAAAGCACAGAGTCGTAAAGGATTTCGCGAGGAATGCCGACCCCCTTAGGAACACTGATTGTTGCCAATTGTGTGACGAGTTTTCACAGAACGGTCTACCTTGAAGGATGGTTCAAATCAGAATCAAGCGTTCTGTCCCGGTTGCGACTGGTGCAATGTTCGAGCGAGCGCCAGTTTTCAGATGTCTTCGCAACCTGCCCCACGGTCGAAGACGCTCAGTCGTTCCGATTGGAGGCGCTTACTGAAACCGGTTTTGTGGAGACAAACACCGTCCTTTTCCAGATGGAAAGCGGGGACGAAATCGAAATCGCCTTGAAAGACCTCATCGAAACTCGAGAAGCGATGTATCAATCGAAAGCGGCCTTCGGTCGCTTTTCACAAATCGTGAGCCAACATGCGGCTCCAATGATTCTCGACATCGGGGGCAGGAACCGCAGCGGCAAGCCCATCATGCCCAGGTTTTCTACGAACGCCGTGCACGTGGTAACCGACATCGTCAATGGGCCGGATGTCGACGTCGTCGGCGATGCTCATCGACTGTCCAGTTTGTTCACTACGAATTCTTTCGACTTCGCGGTGTCGATTGACGTATTCGAGCATCTACTGATGCCGTGGAAAGTTGTTGTTGAATTGAACCGTGTTCTGAAACCGGGAGGACGCGTTTGGGTCTCCAGCCATCAAACGATCGGGCTGCACGACCTTCCATGGGACTTTTGGAGGTTTTCTC
>WLEG01000026.1 GCA_009704425.1 Actinomycetota bacterium
ACGTCGATGCGAGCAGTTGCGCTCCGCCGAGCGTCTGGTGATCCGACATCAGGGCGTCGTGTTCGAACTGGACCACGGAGTCCTCGTGGGCACCCGCCTCGACGATCAGATCTTCACGCCCCTGGCGACCAACCCCGGACCGATCCTGGCCACCGTCGAACCGTTGCTCGCGCCGGCCGATCCGCCCGCCGATCGCGGAGTTCCGTTGTCGCGTGATCTCTACGACGAGTTGATGTGCGTCTCCCGGTTCATCGAGGCGAACGCCACGCGAATCGACGTCCTCGAGTGTTCGGGAATCCTCTCGTCTCCACGATGTCCGATCCCCGAGCCCGGCGGGTCACCGTTGCGTCACGTGGCCTGACGGGCACCCGACGCGTCGATCGCCAACTCCATCACGCGACCGTCGTGATCACCCATCGCGACGCGCACCCACTCGACCACGGCGGCGGACTCGTCGACGGTGGTCAGTGCGGCCACGCTCGGACCCGAACCCGACAGCCAGACGGCGACGGCACCGCACTCCTCGAAGGCGTCCATCGCCGCTTTGGATCGGGGAGCCACGGCGAGCCGAGCGTCCTGGTGCAGACGATCGTCGACGCCGAGTCGCAACAAACGCCGATCCCCGGACCGCAGGCCCTCGGCGAGCAACAGTGCCCGTCCCAGATTGAAGACCGCGTCGACGCGATCGACGGTGGTACCCAGCGTGGCGCGACTCTTCGCGGTGGAGGTGCTCGACGAGGGCACCCACACCGCGAGTCGGGCGGCGAACCCGAGCGGCAGGTCGATCACGGTGCGATCCGCGACGGCGATCACGCCTCCGTGAAGGCTGGCCGCGACGTTGTCGGGGTGTCCCTCGATGGTGGCGGCGCGGTCGAGGATCTCGTCGCCGTGACGTTCGATGAACGCATCGACGTCGAGCATCCCCACGCCTTCGCGCGCGATCATCCCCATGATGGTTCCGGCCACGATCGCCGCGCCCGAGAAGCCCAGACCCCGACCCGAGGGAATGTCGCTCTCGAACCACACGTCGCCTCGGCCACCGGCCGCGAGGAAAGCCACCCGCGCCGGATGCCTGTCGGACAGTTCGCCCTCGTCGGACCCCAAGCCCATGCGGACGTGAACCCCGACCGCCATGGCCAGCACGTCGAAACCCGGCCCGAGATTGGCCGAAGATCCGGGGACGACGACCGCCGGCCCCGCGGGCTCACGCACCACAGTCGGCCACGGCCGCGCGCGACTCGGTGACCAATCCCTCCAGCACCGAGCGTGCCGCACCGGAGTCGATCGACGTCGCCGCGCGAACCAGACCTTCCTCCAAACTGGAGACCTCGTCGGCCACCATCAAGCCGGCGGCGGCGTTCAACAAGACGATGTTGCGCACCGGACCCTGCTCGCCGTCGAGAAGCCGGCGCACCACGTCGGCATTGTGATCCGGCGTGCCACCGACCAACTCGTCCATGATGGCCGGAGCCAGACCGAGCGAGACCGGGTCCACGACGAAACTGCGCACCGCTCCCCCGCGCAACTCCAGAACCGTGGACGGACCCGTGGTCGTCAACTCGTCCAGGCCGCCGCCGTGCACCACCCACGACGACACGGAACCGTGCAGACGCAACGACGCCAACATGCGATCGGCCACCAATGGGTTGGCCACACCGATGAGCTGGCGCTTCACACGGCCGGGGTTGGCCATCGGGCCGAGCAGGTTGAACACCGTCGGGATACCGATCTCGCGTCGGGCCGGCGCCGCGAACCGAAAGGCCGGGTGATAGCGCGCCGCGAGACAGAATCCCATGCCCACGCGCTCGACGCACCGCTTCACTCCCTCGGGCGACAGTTCCACCACCACACCGAGGGCCTCCAACACGTCGGCGGTTCCGCACTGCGACGACGCGGCCCGCGCGCCGTGCTTGCACACCGGCACTCCCGCACCGGCCACCACGATGGCCGACATGGTGCTGACATTCACGGAATGACTGCGATCCCCACCGGTGCCGACGATGTCGATGGCCCGTTCGCGCACCGAGTCCTCGAGCGGCACGATGGTGGCGGCGTCCAACACCGCATCCAACAGACCCGACAACTCCTCGGGTGTCTCACCCTTGGCGCGCAGCGCCACGATGAAACCGATCAACTGCGCCGCCGTGGCGTCACCCTCGAGGATGGTGGTCATCGCCGCGCGCGCGTGACCGGCCGGGAGGTCGTGGCGTTCGAGTAGGGACGACAACAAGGCGGGCCAACCGCCGATGGAGTCCAGTGAGGGAGTCTCGTCCATGAAGCCGTCAGGCTAGCGAGCCTCGCTCGCACCACCGGAGGGGATTGTCAGGCCGTGCGTCGACGTTGACGGACGATTCGCCGACGTTCGCGTTCGGTGGTACCGCCCCAGACGCCCACCTTCTCGCGACTGGCCAACGCGTGCTCGAGACACGCCACGCGCACGTCGCAACCGTCGCAGATGTTCTTGGCCACGTCGGCCTCGTCGTCGGTCTCCGGAAAGAACACCTCGGGGTCAAGACCCCGACACGCCCCCAGATCCCGCCAGATCACTTCGCTCACCATTTCCCCACGTACCTTCCCCGAGGCGGACACTAGAACGGGGTCGTGCTCTTGTGAAGAGGCGACGAAAAAAGTGGTTCTGACCTGCTCCTCAGGGCAGGAGATCGCTCAGGAATTCCTCGCGGTTGGCATCGCTGAGCGTGATCTCCTCGAGGTACGCCGGGTGGTCGCACGCGAACACGGTGTCGCCGGAATCGAGGGCGTTGACGTCCTCCGGGGAGAACTGGAACTGCACGTAATGGACCGCCGCGGTGATGGTCTCGCGGGTGAGTTGGCTGGCGTGCTGGGCCTCGGTGACGGCACGCACCGTGCGACCGCCGGGAAGTCGGAACACCAACGACGATTCGATGCCCACCAACTTGGGGAGCCATTCGCGCATCTGTTCGTCGGACGTGAGTTCGATGAACAAGGTGGCGCACAACTGACCGGCCTCGGGGATCATCGGATTGTAGATGTCGAGCTCGGTCTGGATCTCCTCGTCGGTGGCCAGACGCTCGACGCGGGCCATCTCCTGGATCTGATGACGAACCGTGTCGCGATTCTCGAAGACGACCGACACGAAGGGTCCGAGCGCCAGTCGGCGACGCTGCTTCATCGCGATGACTTTGGCCTTGAAGGCCTCTCGCTCGCGCTCGTAGGCGCGCACGTCGGCGATGTCGTCGAGGGTGAGCTTGCGGGGGGTGATGGTGTTCATGTGTTGCTTCCTCCTCTGGTCATTCTTCGGGGATTCCGTAGGCGCGGGCCACCACCTGCAACGGGTGCAGCGAGATCTGGCCCGTCTGCTCGTTGATGGCTCCGTTGGCGAGGTGACAGTCGCCGGTGACGACGTCGCCGCCGGCCTTGATGATCTCGTCACCCAGCTTGCGTCCGATCGGGATGGACAACTCGGCGTTCTCCGCTCGCAGGCCCCACATGCCGTCGATGCCCGAGCACTGCTGCACCAACTTGATCTTGGCACCCGTCAGTTTCATGAGGTCCCGACTCTTGAGACCGATGTTCTGGGCCCGCAGGTGGCACGGCGTGTGGTACGTGATCGTCTCGGGGATGTCACCGTTGAACTCGGTGTCGAGGGACGTGCCCTCGGCCTTGTGCAACTTGATGAGGTACTCACTGGCGTCGAAGGTGTGCTCGGCGACGAGTTGCGCGTCGGGACCGCCCACGTAGTCGAGGTAATCCTTCTTCAGCACGTATCCGCAGGTGGGCTGCGGCACGACGATGTCGTTGCCCTTGCGGACGGTGTTGGCCAGGGCGGCCACGTTCTTCTCGGCGATCTTGGTGAAGCTCTCGATGTCGCCGCTGTGCAGGAAGGGCGCACCACAACACTGCGTCGTGTCGGCCAAGGTGCACTCCACGCCGTTGCGCTCGTACACCTTCACGAGGTCGTGGCCGATCCCGGGGGCCTGGTACTCCACCAGACAGGTGGGGAACACGGCGACGCGCCCCTGGCGCTTTCCGATGCGCAACTTGGGGCGACGTTTGAACCACGTGGTGAAGCGCTGCTTGGCGAAGGGCGGCAACACCCGCTCGCCGGAAACACCGGTGGTGACTTCGATGGCCTTGCGCACGAACGACCCGGGCTTGGCGCCCATCATCTTGTTCATGACCGGGGCGGTCTTGGTGGCCACCTTGCCCAGCAGGTCGGTGCGACCCATCACGTTGGTCGTCACTCGGTCACGGAGGGAGACCTGATCGTTGGCGTGACGCATGGCGTCGGCACGCAACATGAGACGCGGGAAGTCGAGTTCCCATTCACTCTGGCCGGGGATGTACGGACAGTTGATGTAGCAGAGCTTGCACTGGAAGCACTCGTCGATGACCTGATCCTGCTGCGCCACGGTGAGCTTGCCGGCGTCCTGATCGTCGTGCTGATCGATGAAGTCGAACAGCGTCGGGAACGACGTGCAGAACTTGAAGCACAGACGGCACCCGTGACAGAGGTCGTACACGCGCGTGAGTTCGTCGCGGACGTCCTTCTCGTCGAGGTATTTCGGGTGCTTGGGATCGTACGTGATGGTCATCGGGGGTTCCTTGCGGTGGACTCGGGTGGCCGCCTCGTTCGAGGCGACCACCCGTCGTCATCGTTGCGGGCTTCGCAGCCCACTCTTTCTTTGGACCATTTGGCCCTGAGGATCAGAGACTTCCGAGGATCAGAGAGCCTCGAGGCCCTGCTGGAAGCGGCCGGCGTGGCTCTTCTCGGCGCGAGCCAGAGTCTCGAACCAGTCGGCGATCTCGGCGAAGCCCTCTTCGCGGGCGGTCTTGGCGAATCCCGGGTACATCTGGGTGTACTCGTAGGTCTCGCCGGCGATCGACGCCTTGAAGTTGGCCTCGGTGTCACCGATGGGCTCGCCCGACGCGGGGTCGCCGACCTCGGCGAGGTACTCCAGGTGGCCGTGAGCGTGACCGGTCTCGCCTTCGGCGACCGAACGGAACAGCGCGGCGGCGTCGGGGTAGCCCTCGACGTCGGCCTTCTGGGCGAACCAGAGGTAGCGGCGGTTGGCCTGGCTCTCGCCGGCGAACGCCTCCTTCAAGTTTTCATGTGTCTTGGTGCCGTGGAGGCTCATGACATTCTCTCTTTCGGGTTGGTGGGTTTTCTTGCTTATCCCCGAGCCGAGGCCCGGGAAACCGTGTCGGACGCACAAGTGACGCACGTCCCGCTGAACAAAATGGATGCTTCCTCGATCTGGAAGCCGTCGAGTCCGTCGACCTTCAATCGATCGGAGCCCGCGACGTACACGTCACGAACCTCGCCGCACGACGAACACACCACGTGGTGGTGATCGTCGGTGTTGGGATCGAAGCGCGTGGCGCCGGTCCCCACGTCGATCAGGCGCAGTTCGCCCATGGAGGCCAGATCGGTGAGGGTCTGGTACACCGTGCGCAACGAGATTCCGGGCATCCGTGCGCTCGCCTCGGCGAACAGCGCCTCGGCCGTGGGGTGCACCGTGTTGCCGTGCATCAGTCCGAACAACAACTGGCGCTGCGGGGTGACCTTGAGCCCGTTGGCCCGGAACGTGTCGGTGAGTTCGGCCGGTGACTTCACGAGGGCGAACCTAGACGCACCGTTTCTCAATCTGCAAAGAGTGCGAACTAGCACGCCGTGAAATCCGTCTCACGGTGGCCCCCTCTCCCCTCGGGGCCGGCCGGGGGTACTGTCGCGGACATGGCACGCCCCGGACAGATCGTGCGTGCGGACCAGATCTCCCGCCTGAAGTCGGAGTCGTTCGACGTCATCGTCATCGGCGGTGGCATCACCGGCGTCGGCGTGGCCCTCGACGCGGCATCCCGGGGCCTGCGCACGGCCCTGGTCGAACGCGACGACTTCGCGTCGGGCACGTCCTCGAAGAGTTCCAAGCTGGTGCACGGTGGACTTCGCTATCTGCAACAGGGTGAGGTTCGCCTGGTGTACGAAGCGTTGTACGAACGTCAACGACTTCGTCGGAACGCACCGCACCTCGTTTCGTTGTTGCCGTTCATGCTTCCCATCCTGACGAAGGACGGTTTGGTGTCGCGCAAGATCGCGCGCGCCCTCGGATCCGCCTTGTGGATGTACGACATCACCGGTGGCGCGCGTATCGGCCGCGTCCACCGACGCCTGCGCAAGAAGAAGGCGCTCGCCCACATGCCCACCATGGCCTCGCAACGTCTGGCGTCGGCGTACATCTACTACGACGCGCAGGCCGACGACGCCCGACTCTGTCTGTCGGTCGCATTGACGGCCGCCGACCATGGTGCGGTGGTCGTGAACCGTTGTGCCGTCACCGCGATCACACGCGACCCGTCGGGCCGCGCCAACGGTGTGTCCGTTCGATGCGACGGAGAGATCTTCGACGTCCCCGCCACCGTGGTGATCAACGCCGCCGGCGTCTGGACCGACGAGATCCGCACTCTCGAGACCGGTGTCGACCCCGACACCATTCGTCCGGCCAAGGGCGTGCACGTGACGGTGCCGTGGGAGAAGGTCCGCAACGACATCGCCGTGGTGATTCCGGTCCCCAAGGACAAGCGCAGCCTCTTCGTCGTCCCGTGGGGCCCGCGACCCGACGGAACCTTCACGCACACCTACGTCGGGACCACCGACACCGATTACCGCGGACCCGTCGACGATCCGCAATGCACCAAGGACGACATCGACTACGTGCTGCGGGCCCTCAACGCCAGCGTCACCACCGGGGTCACCGCCGACGACGTGACGGGCGTGTGGGCCGGTCTGCGCCCACTGGTGAAACAGGTGAACGCGGCCGACGGATCCGGCCAGGGCGGCAAGGCCGCGCGCACCGCCGATCTGTCGCGTCGACACCTCGTGCATCGCGGTGAGTCCGGGATCATCACCGTCACGGGAGGAAAGCTCACGACCTACCGGGAGATGGCCGAGGACACGGTCGATGCCGCCATCGAGTCGCTCTCGGGAACGAGCGCCGGTCGCTGTCGAACGAAGCGCCTGAAGTTGCGCGGCGCCATGCGTCCGCGAACGGACGGTTCACTGGACGCGCATCTCGAATCCCGTCACGGCGACGAGGCCCGACTGATTCGCGCCATGATCGCCTCCCGACCGGACCTCGCCGAACCACTCGTGCCCGGCCTGCCCTACGTGCGGGCCGAAGCCATCCACGCCGTCACCCATGAGATGGCCACCACCCTCGACGACATCCTCGTCCGCCGCACCCGTTGCCTGTTGTTCGATCGTGAGACCACACTCGGCGCGGCCCGATCCGTCGCCGAACTGGTCGCCCCCGTGGCCGGTTGGGACGCGACGCGCATCGACACCGAGGTCGCCACCTTCGCCGAAATCTGCGCCCACGAATCCACCGCGGCGCTCGTCACCGAGAGCGAGATGTATCCATGACGACCGAGATCACTCCCCCGATCGAACTCGCCTCCGACGGCGTCGTCGCCGATCGCTTCGGCCATCGGACCCCCGTCGTCACCGCGGAGCATCTCGAGCGGATCACCGCGATCTGCGCCACCGACGTCTCCGCGTCGGGCACGGCCGAGGCCAGTCGCGACTGGTGGCCGTTGAGCATGCACTGGGCTCTGCGTGGCGAGGTCCCCAAACGTGCCGTCGCGGTGTGCCGACCCGCCTCGACGAACGAGGTCTCCCGACTTCTCGCGTACTGCAACGAGCACGTCATCCCGGTCACCGCGGCCGGTGGTCGAAGCGGCGTCTGCGGAGCGTCGACGCCGCTCCACGGCGGTGTGTTGCTCGACACGACCGCGATGCACGGTGTGGTCTCCGTCGACGACGAGTCGTTGACCGTCGAGGTTCTCCCCGGCACCTTCGGACCCGACCTCGAGGCCCATCTGCGACCCTTGGGTCTCACGGTCGGACACTTCCCGCAGAGTTTCGACATCGCCACCGTCGGTGGTTGGGTGGCGTGTCGTGGGGCGGGCCAGTACTCCACGCGCTACGGAAAGATCGAGGACATGGTCGTCGGTCTCGAGGTGGTGCTGGCCGACGGATCGATCGTCCGCACCGGAGGCGCACCACGGGCCGCCGCCGGCCCCGACCTCGACCAGATCTTCATCGGAAGCGAGGGAACCCTCGGCGTCGTCACGCGCGTCTGGTTGAGATGTCATCCACTCGCCACCAGTGAGCGTCGAGCCGCGTTCGGTTTCGCCTCCTTCGAGAGCGGACTCGATGCGTGTCGACGGATTCTCCGTCGTGGTGGCACTCCGGCGGTGTTGCGGCTCTACGACGCCCCCGAGAGCCAACGCGGTCAAGGTGGCGACGGTTCCGTGTGCGTTCTGCTCGTTCTCGACGAGGGCGATCGCGCCAGCGTCGATGCATCGATGAGCATCGTCGAGGAGGAATGCCTGGCGACTCCGGAGTGCGCCCCCCGCGACGTCGAACTGGTGGAGCGCTGGATGCACCACCGCAACGACACCAGCGCGTTGCAGGCCCTCACGAAGAAGGGATTCGTGGTGGACACCATGGAGATCGCCGCACCGTGGGGACGACTGAGCGAGATCTTCGACGCCACGCGCGCCGCGATGCTCGCCGTGCCCCATGCCCGAACCGCCACGTGTCATCTCTCGCACAGCTACGTCGACGGGGCGTGCCTCTACTTCACGTTCGCCGCCAACCCACCGGCCGACGCGGTGGAATCCACGTACGCCGCGCTCTGGGACGCCGGGACCCGCGCGGTGCTCGCCCACGGCGGAAACCTCAGCCACCACCACGGTGTCGGCCTCAACCGTGCGCGCTTCGTGCGTGAGGCACTCGGTTCGGGTTTCGCCGTGCTGTGCGCCGTGAAGACCGCCCTCGACCCCAATGGAATCCTCAACCCGGGCAAGATGGGCCTGCCCGTGCCGTCGGACTGGGAAGGACCGCAATGGCCGTGAACGAACCGACAGCCTCGACCGACGGACGTTGGGATCGTTCCGCGATCCGTGCCGGTGGCATGGTCGCCTTGGTCTTCGCGGTCCCGTTCTCGGTGGCCGCCCGCCTCATCGCCGGCGACGAGACACCCGAGGGAGGCAAGGCGACGCTCGTCGTGCTGTTGTCGTTGTGCGCCGCCATCGGCTTTCTCCTCGGTGCCGGCGTGGCCGCGTGGCATCAACGTCGCGGAACCCCGCTCTCGCACGGCATCGTCACCGCGGCGGTCTCGTACATCGTGCCGCAGGCGGTACTCATCGTGATCAAGATCGCCCGCGGTGGCGAGGTCCGTTGGACCGGAGTGATCTTCAATCTCACCATCATGATCACGATGGGTGTTCTCGGCGGACTACTCGGCTCGTCCATGCGCAAGCACGGCGCTCGCCCGAGCGGTCAACGCTGACGTGACAGACTCTCGCCATGAGTAGCTCCGTTCTCGTCATCGACATCGGAACGAGCGGACTGCGGTCCGCCGTCGTGCGCCCCGATGGTTCCGTCGACGGCATGCATCATCGACCATTCGTCCCGTCGACGCCGTTCGCCGGCCTCGTGGAGTTCGATGCGGTCGAGATGGCCCGACTGGTGCTCGAGGTGTCGCGACTCTCCCTCGCCGACGCCGGACCCGTGGGTTCGGTCGGCATCACCAATCAACGGGCGTCCACCATCGTGTGGCGCCGCAGCACCGGAGTCCCCATCGGACCCGCTCTGGGTTGGCAGGATCTGCGCACCGTCGGCGAGTGCATCATGGCCAAACTCGAGCACGGGCTCGGTCTGGCCCCCAACCAGTCGGCGACGAAGGTGGCGTGGCTGTTGAAGAACCACGTGGGCGACGCGGCCGCGGTGGCCGCCATCGCCGACGACCTGGCGTTCGGAACGGTGGACACGTGGATCGCCTGGACCCTCTCGGGGGGATCGCTGCACGTGACCGATCACGGCAACGCCGCCGTCACCGGACTCTGCGAGATCACGGCCGACGGTGGTCCGCGATGGCACGCGCGCGCGTGCGACGCCCTCGGGGTGCCGATGCGGATACTGCCGACCATCGTGGCGTCATCGGGCGTCATCGGACACGCCACCGCCCTCGACGGCGCTCCTCCGATCGCCGCGTTGGCCGGTGATCAACAGGCGTCGTTGATCGGCCAATCGTGTGTCCGTCCGAACATGGCCAAGTGCACCTTCGGCACCGGCGGGATGATGAACGTGCTACTCGGTGCGCAGGCTCCCGACGCACCCGAACGACTCGCGCACGGAACGTTCCCCATCGTGGCGTGGAGTCGGGCGGGAACTCCCGCGCCCGACGTGTGGTGGGCATCGGAAGCCATCATGTTGTCCGCGGGCACGAACGTCGAATGGTTGCGCGATGATCTGGGCATCATCTCCGACGCCGCCGACAGCGATGCCATCGCCGCTTCGTGCGCCGACACCGACGGGGTCGTGTACGTGCCCGCCCTCCTCGGTCTCGGAACGCCCCACTGGGACTACGGGGCGCGCGGAGCCTTGCTCGGACTCACGCGGGGTTCCGGGCGCGCCCAGGTGGTGCGCGCGGTGCTGGAAGGTGTGGCCCATCGCGGCGCCGACCTGCTCGAGGCCGTCGAGGCCGACCATCCCGACGTCCGCGTCCCCGAGATCCGCGTCGACGGAGGCATGAGCCGCAACCGGACCTTCGTCCAGGCGTTGGCCGACGCCACGGGTCGCCCGGTCGCCGTGTCACCCCTGAGTGAAGCCACCACCCTGGGCGCGGGGTACTTGGCGGGGCTGGCCACGGGCACGTGGGCCACTTTCGACGAGATCGCCGATCTGTGGCGCCCGCTGTCGCTCGTGGAGCCCCGACCCGACCCGGACCGCGCGCGCCAGCGGGAGAAATGGGCCGACGCTGTGACCCGCGCCTCCGGTTGGATACCCGAGCTGTCGAGCCTCGACTTCTAGAGTGTGGAGTTGTTCGGACGCCTCGACGGTTCCCGTCGGACATCCGGTTTCGAAAGGACACTCGTGAGCACGACCCCCGTGACCAGTACCAGTGACAAGAGCGCGGCCACTCCCCCGCGTCGCCCCACGCCGGCCGACATCGAGTTGCTGGCCTTCGCCCAGGCCGCCGAGCTGACCGCGCGCGATCTGTACGAGCAGGCCGTGGCCGAGGGTGCCGGCGGAGATCAGATCGCAAGCCTCGTCGCCTTGGCCGCCCACCACGACGCCTATGCCCAGTCGTTGTCGGCTCTGCTCGGCACCGACGCCCCCCAGTCTCGCAACGACGAACTGTTCTCCTCGTTGAAGTCCGGGTTCGGCTCCGACACCGAATCGACCGCCTTGGCCGCGCACGAACTGGAGAACACTCTGGTCGTCACCCACACCGATCTGCTCGGTCGACTCGACGGAACCGAGGGCGCCGCGCTGGTGGCCTCCATCCTCATCGGTGAGTCGCGCCACTGCGCCGCGTTGGCGGCGTTGGCCGGCAAGTCGCCGGTGGACGACATCGACCTGTTCCTCACGACGTCCGACGTCGAGTCCCTCGCCCCGCAGGCCTGATCCGGAGATGACCATGAACGACTTCAACCGTGATGAATTGCGTCGCGCACTGCGCACCCCGGCCGATCATGGCACCGACACGTTCGGTTCCATCGTGAAGGCCACCAGTGGCTTGAACTTCGCCCGCTCGCTGTCGCGTCGTCGTTTCTTCGTGGCCGGCGGCGCCACCGTGTCCTTCGCCGCGTTGGTGGCGGCCTGCGGTGGCTCGGAGTCCACCGGCATCGCCCGCTTGGGCAATGCTCCGACGCCGAACGAACTGGTCGAGGCCGACGTCACCGACATCACCTTGTTGCGCACGGCGACCTCGCTCGAGCACAACGCGATCTTCGTCTACGAAGCCGCGGAAAGCGCGGGCTTCCTGACCGGCGACGCCGCCGAGATCGCCAAGCGGTTCCTCGACGATCACCGCGCCCATGCCGAAGCCACCGCTTCGCTCACCACCGATCTGGGTGGAAAGGCCTACACCCAGCCGAACCCGCGTCTGCAGTCGGTGTACATCGAGCCGGCGCTGAAGCTCATCGTCGGAGACGAGGCCAACGGGGTGCCGGCCTCCGACGATCCGGCCGCCGACGTTCTGGCGCTGGCGTACGCGCTCGAGACCATCGCCGGCTCCACGTATCAGGCCTACGTGCCGTTGCTCGTCGACAAGTCGTTGCGCGCGGCCGCCATGGGGATCGGCGACCAGGAGGCCCGCCACGCGGCCCTGCTCGGCGTCGTTCTCAACCCCGCCCGTCTGGTGTCGTCGATGGGTCTGTCCATCGCGGCCGAGTACCAGGAGGACACCGAGACCCCGGCCGCGGCCTACGCCTCGCCCTCGGCCTTCGGAACCCAGGCGCCGGTTCCGGTGACGCTGGGTGCCGCCAACGAGAGTGGCATCCGCACCACGGTGAACCTCGAGACCCCGAGCCTGAACTCGATGGTCTACGAGTACCTCGACGCCGAGGGCTGAACCCGCCCGTACACTTCCCCTCGACGGTGAGTCGGTCGGGTGACCGCGGCGGGGAGACCCGTCGAGGAAAGTCGGGACTCCACGGGGCAGGATGCTGGCGAGAGCCAGGTGGGGGCGACCTCACGGACAGTGCAACAGAGAGAGACCGCCGATGGCCGGGCAACCGGATCAGGTGAGG
Source organism: Actinomycetota bacterium (assembly GCA_009704425.1). GTDB lineage: Bacteria > Actinomycetota > Acidimicrobiia > Acidimicrobiales > Ilumatobacteraceae > Casp-actino8. The sequence continues at coordinate 12,580 of WLEG01000026.1, forward strand.
GTGAAACGGTGCGGTAAGAGCGCACCAGCGCGGCGAGTGATCGTCGTGGCTCGGCAAACCCCATCCGGAGCAAGGTCAAGCAGAGGAGACGGGCGGCCCGTCCAGCCCGGGCAACCGGGTCGCTCCTCGGGTAGGCCGCACAGATGGATGGTCACCGGGTCGGGTTCGCCCGGCCCACAGAATCCCGCTTACAGACCGACTCACCGTCGCCCACCGGCGATCGACGGCCCTTCACTCACCGCGGGCCACCGCCGCGGAGATCACCCGCTCGAGTTCCTCGAGCTGCACCGGATCCTTCACGCCCAGCAAACGGGCGTAGAAGCGCAAGCCCTTCGGAGTGGCGACCACGCGAACCGGCACCCGATCACCCAGGTCCACCCCGAACGCGGTGGGAATGTCCACGGACTCCACCCCGGCGTCGAACAGGTCGGACTCGTCGGCGGCCAGTGCCGCGGCGTCGAAGCCGCCCAAACCGTAACTGTCGGCATCGACGAAGAAGGTGTACTCGGCCACGAGAGGAATGTAGGCGTTCGCGTTCGTCGATGTCTCGTTGGTGCTCGCTCCGGACACGGGCACTAACTTC
>WLEG01000260.1 GCA_009704425.1 Actinomycetota bacterium
CAGTCTCTCGCAGATCGGACCCCGACCCCAACCCGAACCACGGACTCGTTTGCGCCACCGTTCACACGCCGTTCACAGACCCCGAACAGGCGGGAAACCCCGTCTTTCTACGGTGGCCCCATGGAAACGTCCGCTCGCCTCGCCGCCCAGGAGGCCGCCGTGCTCAAGGCCCTGCTCGAATGCCGGGGTCGGGTCGTGGGTCGACGGGAACTGGCCCGACTCGCGGGTATCGCCGAACTCAACGACCGTCGGTGCGATTCCCTGCTGGTCGCCATCCGACGTCATCTCGGACCCGACTCCATCCGCACCGTCCGCGGACGTGGCTGGATGTTGGTGCCGGTGGCCGTCGACCGAGCCGAAGTGCTGTTGGCCGCCTAGTCCGCCAGCCTCGATTCGTAGGATTCCCCGATGCCGATCATCGCCGCCTCCGCCGGCACGTACGACCTCGCCCTCGTTCTCGGCAATCTGCTCGTCATCATCCTGATCGCCCGACTGGCCGCCGAGTTGGCCGAACGGGTGCGCGTCCCCGCCGTTCTGGGCGAGATCGTGGCCGGCATCATCATCGGACCGAGCGTGCTGGGTTGGATCGACCCCATCACGCATCTCGAGATCGCCGACATGGTCCTGCTCCTGGGCGAGATCGGTGTGATCCTCTTGTTGTTCCAGGTGGGGCTGGAAATGGATCTGGGCGAGATGGCCAAGGTCGGCAGGCCCGCGTTCATCGTGGCCATCGTCGGAGTCGTCGTGCCCTTCGCCACCGGTTTCGGGGTTGCCTCGGCGTTCGGCGAGGAGGGAAAGGTCGCCCTCTTCATCGGTGCGGCCCTCACCGCCACGAGCGTGGGGATCACCGCTCGCGTGTTGGGTGACCTGCGGGCCCTGGCTCTGAAGGAGTCGCGCATCGTGTTGGGCGCGGCGGTGGCCGACGACGTGCTGGGTCTGGTCATCCTCACCGTGGTGGTGAAGGTGGTGACCGAGGGTTCCATCGGCGCGGGCGTCGTGCTCGAGACGATCGGGCTCGCGATCGGTTTCCTGCTCGTGACCGGCTTGCTGTCGATCTACGTGATCCCCAAGCTGTTCACGCGCATCGACCGACTGGCCAAGTCGTCCACCACCATCGTGGCGTTGGCCTTCGGGCTGACGCTGGCCTTCTCGTTGCTCGCCAATCAGGCCAAATTGGCCTTCATCATCGGCGCGTTCATGGCCGGTCTCGGTGTCGGACGCAGCACGCAACACGAGCGCATCGCCGAGGGCCTGAACCCGCTCGGGCACATCTTCATCCCGGTGTTCTTCGCCAGCATCGGCATCAACGCCGACCTCGACGCGATGTTCCAACCGAGTGTGTTGGCGTTGGCCGGAGCGCTCACCGTCGTGGCGATCGTGGGCAAACTCGTCGCCGGCCTCGGGTTGGGCCGCGCGGGCGGAGACAGATTGCTCGTCGGGATCGGAATGATGCCCCGCGGTGAGGTCGGTCTCATCTTCGCCAGCATCGGATTGTCCAAGGGCGTGCTCGACGACGAGTTGTACGGAGCGTTGCTGTTGATGGTGCTGGTCACCACCATGCTCACTCCCCCCTTGATCCGCTGGAAGCTCAGCCGTCGCGTGATCGACGACGCGTCCATCCCCGTGGCGCCCTGGACCTCGGTGGACACGTCCCATTTGTTCGACGAGTTGCTCAACACAGACGCCGACGAGTGGTGGCGGATCATCGATCGTCGTCGCATCGAGGAGCGCGTGCCCGCGGTCGGCGAGGCCATGAGTCGTCACCGCGCCGAACCCGACTTCACGGATCAGGGCTCGAACGGTCACCTTCATTCGTTGCACGAATTGAAGCGACATCTGGACGAGCCCGCCCTCGATCAGCGACTCGGCCGTGCCCTCGATCGCATCGGCCTCGTGGACGTGGTCGCTCTGGCGTGCTTCATCGACTCCATCGTCGACGACGGTCGCGCGGCCATCGAGGTGGCGCGCACGATGATGCCCGACTCGCTCGACGACGTCATGCACATCCTGTCGCTGAGCGAATCGATGAAGGACGCGGTGAAGGGCCCGGATCCCACGGTGCCGGCGGAACTCCTGTCGGGCGACGAGTACCTCGTGCTGTCCGCGTGGGTTCTGGCCGCACTCACCGCGCGCGAGCACCATCGTGCGGCCCTCGACGAGGCGATCTCCGGCCTGGTCTGAGCCGGTCCCGCGGTTCGCGACGCCGAACACATCGCTCACACTCTCGTAACAATCCACGGACACTCGGGAAACATCGCCCTCGTAGGTTCACATCGACGCGAACGTGCTCCGACAGCGTCGTCGAGCGCACTCGTCACGCCCGTCAATGGCGACGTGCGGTACCCCGACCCACGACCATCCCCCGAGGAGGACCCATGATCACCCTTTCCCGGACGAAAGCCGCCACGAGCGACTCGTCCGCCGACCACTTCCCGGACACGTTCCGGAAGCGCCCGTCCCTGCTGAAGCGACTGCTCGTCGCGATGGCGGTGTCGTCGGGAGCAACGTTCATCGCCGGCAGTGTGGCCCTGGCCGCCGAAGGCGATTTCGACGCCGAGGCCGCCGTCACCTCGCTCGCACAGGCCACCAACCTGCTGTGGGTGATCATCGGCGCGTCCCTCGTCATCTTCATGCAGGCGGGCTTCGCTCTCGTCGAAACCGGCTTCTGTCGCGCCAAGCACGCCGCTCACGTGGTGACCACGAACTTCGCCATCTTCGGCCTCGGTTTCGTGGGCTTCTTCTTCGTGGGCTTCCCGTTGGCCTTCGGTGGATTCAGCTACAGCGCCTTCGGCTTGGAGGCCCCCATCGGCGGACCTCTCGTCGGTAGCGGCGAGTGGATCTTCCTGTTCAAGGGCGGATGGGCCATGTCGGGTGGAGGAATCACACCGGCGTTGCTCGGCTTCTTCTTGTACATGGTCGCCTTCATGGACACCGTGGCCACCATCCCCACCGGTTCGATGGCCGAGCGGTGGAAGTGGGGCAGCTTCGTGGTGTGGGGCTTCTTCTGCGGAGCGATCTACTACCCGCTGTTCGCCGCGTGGACCTGGGGTGGCGGCTGGTTGTCGCAGACCTGGAGCAGCCTGAACCTCGGAGCCGGCTACGTCGACTTCGCCGGCTCGGGTGTCGTGCACGCCGTCGGAGGCGTGGCCGCGTTCACCGGCGCCAAGGTGATCGGCGCGCGCATCGGCAAGTTCGACAAGGACGGCAACCCGCGCGCCATCCCCGGACACCACATCCCGATGGCGATGCTCGGAACCTTCATCCTGCTGTTCGGTTGGTTCGGCTTCAACGCCGCGTCCACCTTCGCGGCCACCGACGTGCAGTTCGCCGTGGTCGCCACCAACACCGCGATCGCCGGAGCTTTCGGCGCCATCGTCGCGATGTTCTGGATCACCCAGCGCACCGGCAAGCCCGAGCCCGGAATGATGGCCAACGGCATGCTCGCCGG
>WLEG01000261.1 GCA_009704425.1 Actinomycetota bacterium
CCCGCGCCGTCGGACAACTCCTCGTTCAGACGACGACTCTCTTCTCCGTGCACCAACATGTGCAGGTCGCTACCGCAGATGCCACAGGCCAGCACCCGAGTGAGCACCTGGCCGCCACCGGGCACGGGATCGGGGATGTCGTCGACTCGCAGGGACCAATCTCGCATGACGGCGGCGCGCATGCGAGAACCCTACTTCCTATGTACTTCTGGGGGGCTTTTGCGCGCCATACCGTCACGAAAGCCCCCCAGAAGCACGGTGGTCAACGGCTGAAGTGGGCGATGGCCTCGCTCATCACGTCGAAGGCGGCCTCGGCGTCGACGGTCATCAACACGTCGCAATTGCCGGCCTTCACCTCCCGCAGGTCGCGCTCGTCGATGAGCGTCATGCCCCGCGTGTGCGTGCCGTTCAGTTCGATCACCACGTGCGCGTTCTTGCGGGTGAACAACTCGGGGTGCGTCAGCACCATCACGGCCAAGGGGTCGTGCACCGCTCCGCCGTCCATGCCGTGATGACGGCTCATGTACATGTTGGTGAAGAACTGCATCAGATCGCCCATCACGTCGGCCAACTGGCCGGGCATGGCCTTCACCTTGTCGATGCGGGCCTGCGTGGCGCGGAACTGGTGCGTCACGTGAAGACCGGCCATGATCAATGGCCCGCCGTAGCGGTACACGATGTCGGCCGCCTCAGGGTCCACCCAGATGTTGAACTCGGCGGCGGTGGTGCGGTTGCCGAACGTGCCGCCGCCCATCAGCGAGATGCCGGCGATGCGGTGGGCGATGTCGGGCGCCAGACGCAGGGCCATCGCGATGTTGGTGAGCGGTCCGGTGGGCACCAACCACGCGCCCTCGTTCGCGCGAACGGTGTCGATGATGAAGCCGACGGCGTCGGTTCCGTCGACGGTGCTGGTGGGTGCGGGCAGATCGGCGCCGTCGAGTCCGCTCTCGCCGTGCACGTAGGTGGCGTACTGCGGTTCGGCCACGAGCGGACGCACGGCGCCCTGGTGCACCGGCACCTTCAAGCCCAACAGATCCTTCATCACCAACGTGTTGTGGGTGGTGGACTCGATGGGTGCGTTGCCCGACACCGTGGTCATGCCCAGGATGTTGGTGTGACGCGCCGCCACGATGATGGCCAGCGCGTCGTCGTGGCCGGGATCGCAGTCGAGGATGATCGACGGTTTGCTCATGTTCTTCGCTCCAGGTTCGCTTTCGTCAGATCAACAGGGCGCCGGCGTCGTCCAGACGAACCGCGCGTCCCACCCATTCGCCCTCGCACATGCCCGACGCGGTGTCGCGGTCGTCGCTGACGCCCCAGGCGCGCGTGCCGTCGGCGCGCAGGACCGAGGCGATGGATCGCTCGGGGTTGCCGTCGCGATCGTGCATCACGGTGTAGGCCTCGACGGTGGCCGGTCCGGCCGAGGTGCCCACGTCCACCACCGTGCGTCGCGGTAGCGCGTCGACTTCGGCTTGCGGATAGGCGTGGCGGAAACCGTGCGTCGGGGGAGTGGTGGAGTACACGCCGAAGGCGTGCTTGGTGGCGTAACCACCGTTGCCCCACACCAACGCTTTCTCGTCGGTGCGCTGGCGCAGTTCGGTCACCACGGTGGCCACGGCGTGCATCACGTAGTTGTTCCACGGTCCGCCGGCGAACGACAAGCCGCCGGTGCGCGTGAGCTGGCGATCCAGTCCGAGGCCCAACGACATCGCCCCCAACTGCACCGCCGACGGGAAGCACGAGTACAGATCGACGATGTCGATCTCGTCGATGGAGGTCTCGCCCAACTCCAAAGCCATGCGCCCGCCCAACCTCACGGCCGGCGTCTCGGCGAAGGTCATGCGTTCGCTGATGTACTTGTGTTCGTGGCAATCGGTGCCGGCCACCGGGAACACCCACTTGTCGCGCGACACGCCCAATCGCTCGGCGGTGGCCACCGAACACATGATGACGGCGGCCGACTGATCGACGTCGTTGTTCGAGTTCATCACCTTGGTGTACGGCAGGCCGATCATGCGGTTCCGCGGACCGGTGGTGATGATCTCCTCGGGGGACATCTCCTTGCGGATCCAGGCGTACGGGTTGCCCGCGGCCACCTTGCTGAAGCCCGACCACAGACGGCCGAGGTGCGCGTTGTGTTCGTCGATGCCGCGACCCGCGGCCGCGCGCAACGCCGTCTCGAACATCGGGTACACCTGAATGGGTGCCACGATGCGACGCGACAACTCGAACTCGTGGTTCATCACCAGGTCCTCGCCCATGATGCGCGAGGGCTTCACGTCGTCGGCGACCACCGGCCACGGCAGTTCGATGTCGGCCGCACGGGCCCGTTTGCGCGTGCGCGACGTCTCGCCGCCGCACAGGATCACCAGGTCCACGTCGCCGTTCTGGATCTCCAGCGAGGTGGCGTTGATGAGCGACTGGGTGCTGTTGCCACCCATGGTGGTGGCCACGGTTTCGCGCGTGCTGATGCCCAACTCCTCGGCGATGAAGCGCGCGGGGTCGCGATAGCGCCACGACAGGAAACTCACCACGCGGATGGAGTCCACGTCGGGCAACGAACTCAAGCCGGCATCGGCGGTCGCGGCCCGGATGGCCTCGGCGATGAAGGGGACGGGCGCCAGGGCCGCGAGCGGGTCGTCGATGCGCTGCAGTTGCTGTCCGACGCCGACGATCACGGGGGTACGGGGATCGAGAGCCATTCGGGAAACCTACCCGAGGTCGACGAACGTGAACGAGGGCACGACCATGGCGACCCCTGAATTAGGGTGCGGTCATGTCGGCATCCTCACTGCGCATCGCCATCGGCTCCGATCACGCGGGCTACGACCTGAAGCAACATCTGGTGGCCTTCCTCACCGCCGCCGGTCACGAGGTCGACGATCAGGGCACGCACTCCACCGAGAGTTGCGACTACCCGCCCATCTGCGCCGGCGTGGGTCGCACGGTGCGCGACGGAGCCGCCGACTTCGGCATCGTCATGGGCGGTAGCGGTCAGGGCGAGCAGTTGGCCGCCAACAAGGTGCGCGGCGTGCGGGCCGCGTTGTGCAACGACCTCTACACCGCGCGCATGGCCCGCGCGCACAACGACGCCAACGTGTTGTCCATCGGCGCCCGTGTGGTGGGCATCGGTCTCGCTGAGGAAATCGTCACAACGTTTCTTTCCACCGCCTTCGAGGGGGGTCGTCACGCCCGACGGGTGGCACAATTGGCGGAACTCGAGAACGAGTTCTGACCAGCAAAGAGCCACCATGCCCTTCCCCTCCGACACCGACCCCGATCTCGAGATCGAGCGCCTCCTCGACGAAGAGTTCACGCGCCAGACCACGGGTCTCCAGCTGATCGCCAGCGAGAACTTCACCTCGCCCGCGGTGATGCACGCGGTCGGCAGCGTCCTCACCAACAAGTACAGCGAGGGTTACCCGGGCAAGCGCTACTACGGCGGCAA
>WLEG01000262.1 GCA_009704425.1 Actinomycetota bacterium
CGCGACCACAAGGCCGGCATCGAGGTGTTCAGCGACGAGGCCTGCGCCGAGATGATGGTCACGTTGAAGCAGCGTCTGCAGAGTCACGCCGACACCGACAACATCCGCTACACCCAGGCCATCGTGAACCACGGGCGTGAGGCCGGTGCGTCGCTGTCGCACCCGCACGGACAGTTGCTCGGTCTGCCGTTCGTCCCGGGTGAGATCCTCGACGAGGAACGGGCCTTCGTGCGGTTCGAGGGTGGTTGCATCCTGTGCGCCACGGTCGAAGCCGAACTGGCATCGAACGAGCGCGTGGTGTTGGCCACCGACGACGCCGTGGTGGTGTGTCCGTGGTGGAGCGGTGGCCCGTACGAGATGCTCATCATCCCGCGCAACCACGACCAGCACCTCACGGACTCCTCCGACAGCCAGGTGGCCGGTGTGGGTCGCGCCATCCGTGACGCGCTGGTGCACCTGAACGAGGTGTTCACCGACGTGGCGTTCAACCTGGTCTTCCACACCGCACCCCATCACCACAACGGGGCGTTCCACTGGCACGTGCACCTCTTCCCGAAGCTCACCACCGTGGCGGGCTTCGAACGCGGCACCGGCGTGATGATCAACATCATTCCGCCCGAACAGGCGGCCGAAGAGTTGCGCCGTGTGGGCGCTCACGCCTGATCTGAGGCACACTGGCGGTATGAGCCGCATCACCGTTTCCATCGACCTCGACGCCACACCCTCGCGCGTGTGGGAGGTGGTGGAGCCCATCGAGCGGCACGTCGACTGGATGGCGGACGCGGTGGCCATTCGCTTCGAGGGTGATCAGACCCGCGGTGTGGGCACGAAGTTCCTGTGCGACACCAAGGTCGGTCCCATCAAGTTGACCGACCACATGGAGATCACCGAATGGATACCGGGCGAGGCCATGGGCGTTCGCCACACCGGCTTGGTCACCGGTACCGGCATCTTCACGTTGGCGCCGTTGGACGGTGGCTCGCGCACCCGATTCACGTGGAGCGAGAAGTTGACGTTCCCGTGGTGGTTGGGCGGTCGTCTGGGAGAGATCGTGGGCGGCCAAGTGGTGATGAAGGCGATCTGGCGCCGCAACCTGACCAAGCTCAAGGCTCTCGTCGACGCCCGGTGACCCCGATCTGGGCGGGTTTCGTGACGGAATAGCGCGTGAATGCCGCCCAGAACGCCTTGGTCAGATCAGGGGCGAACCCAACGAAGCCGCCACGGCCGACACCCGAGCCACCGGTAGACCGATCACGGCATCGATGTCTCCGTCCAGACGCGCCACGAAACCGGCCGCCCCGCCCTGAATGGCGTAGGCCCCCGCCTTGTCGCGCGGCTCTCCCGAATCCACGTAGGCGATCAACGCGGGGATGGGAACGTCGCGGAAGACCACCGTGCTGGTGACCACCTCCACGTGACCCTCCCAGTCCACGCCCCGGCATCCGGGTCCGGCCACCGCCACCGCGAATCCGGTGTGCACGCGATGCTCGCGACCACGCAGGCGCATCAACATGGCCATCGCCTCGGCGTCGTCCACGGGCTTGCCCAGGATGTCCCCATCGACCTCCACCGTGGTGTCGGCCGCGATCACGACCGCGCCCACCGACACCGCACCCACCTCGCGCATCACCGCGTCCAACTTGGCCGAGGCCAATCGACGCACGTAGTCCACCGGCGTCTCGTCGGGCATGACCGACTCGTCGATGTCGGGAGACACGACACGTGGCTCCACCCCGATCGCACGCAACAACTCCAATCGTCGGGGCGAACCCGAGCCCAACACCACGTGAGCGGCGGCCATCGGGTCAGCCTCCCGACAACGCCATGACGTCGTCGTCGCACGGAACGGTCAGGTCGTCGAGATGATCGAGGTAACCGTCGGGCAACGCCACCCGGATGGGCCCACTGGTCTTTCCGCGGCGTATACGTTCGCCGCCGTCGACCACCGACAGCTCGGGACCGTGGGTGCTCAACATCTCGTCGAGCAGCCGATCGACGTCGTCGACGGTGGACGTCGTGGCCAAGCGATGGCGAATGTCACCACCCACCGGAAAGCCCGTGAGATACCACGACACGTGTTTGCGGAAGTCCCGCACTCCGCGCGCGCTCCCGGACGAATCGCTGCCGAAATGCTCGTCGAGGGCGCGCACGTGTCGCTTCATCACGTCCACCACGAACCCGAGTCGTCGCGGAGGTGCCACCTCGCGACCCGCGAAGGCGTCCACCAGGTCACCGAACAGCCACGGGCGGCCGAGACAACCGCGACCCACCACCACACCATCGCATCCGGTGTGGGCCACCATCCGCAACGCGTCGTCGGCGGTCCAGATGTCGCCGTTACCGAGCACCGGTATGGAACCGACCGTCTGCTTCAGTGCGGCGATGGCGTCCCAATCGGCCTCACCGCTGTAGTGCTGTTGGGCGGTGCGAGCGTGCAGGGCCACCGCGGCGATACCGGTGTCCATGGCGATGCGACCGGTGTCGAGATAGGTGATGAGTTCGTCGTCGATTCCCTTGCGGAACTTGGCGGTCACCGGAATTCCGTACGGGGTCGCGGCCTCGACGGCGGCGGTCATGATGGCCCGCAACAGATTCGGCTTGGCCGGAACCGCCGCGCCACCTCCCTTGCGGGTGACCTTGGCGGCGGGACAACCGAAGTTCATGTCGATGTGGTCGACGGCCCCGGCGCCGCCGAGCCGCTTGATCGCCTCGCTCAACATGCGCGGATCACTGCCGTACAACTGCAAACTGCGCGGCGACTCGCCGGGGGCGAAGGTGACCATGCGTTCGGTCTTGGCGCTGCCGTGCACCAGCGCGGTGGCCATCACCATCTCGTTCACGTACAACAGTCCCGGCGCGAACTCGCGACACAACGACCGGAACGGGGCATTGGTGACACCCGCCATGGGTGCCAGCACCACCGGCGACGGCAACGCCAGCGGACCGATGCGCAATGTCGACGTCACCAGGTGCCGTCCATCAGGGGAAGTCGCAGGTTCGGGAACGCACCGGTGTCGAGAGCGGTCGGCCCGTCGCTTCGCAATCGGTACCACGCGGCGGCTCCGATCATGGCCGCGTTGTCGGTGCACATCGCCCGACTCGGCACCAGGCAGTCGCGTCCGTCCTCGGCACACATCTCGGCGAAGCGTTCGCGCAACAACGAGTTCGCCGCCACCCCTCCGCCGAGCACCACTCCCTTGGCGCCCACCTGCTCGGCCGCGCGACGCGCCTTGTGCACCAACACGTCGACGACGGCCGTTTGGAACGAGGCGGCCACGTCGGCGGTGCGCACCACGGGGTTCTTGCGCACGAAGTTGATGACGGACGTCTTCAGGCCGCTGAAACTGAAATCCAATCCGTCGTTGCGCATGGCCCGCGGAAAGTCGATGGCGGTCGGGTCCCCCTCGCGAGCGATGGCGTCGA
>WLEG01000263.1 GCA_009704425.1 Actinomycetota bacterium
AGCGATCCCGGATAACCGAAATCGTCGGGCAGAAAGGCCCCGTCGCATCGACGCCCGAACCAATGCTCGAACGCGCGTTGACCGTGAACCATCTGTCGCAACAGGCTCTCTCCCGAGGGAAGGTTCAGGTCGGTCTCCACCCACATACCCCCGACCGGCTCCCATCGCCCCTCGGCGACCAGACGGCGCACCTCGTCGAACAGTTCGGGCGCGTCCTCGCGCACCCAGTCGTAGTGCTGGGCCTGGCTGTGCGAGAACACGACGTCGGGGTTGCGACGCAACAGGTCCACGGCGTTGGCGAACGTTCGCACCGCCTTGCGACGCGTCTCGCGAATGGGCCACAGCCACGCCGTATCGAGGTGCGCGTGGCCGGCCGCGACGATTCGATGACGGGGGCGCGGTCCGGACGAGTCGAACACCGTCGAAATGGCGTCGAGCGCGGCGTTCGTGGTGGACGGAACGTCGGCCGGGTCGATGGCGTCGCCGACGCGCTCGAGGGCGTCGAACAATCGAGCCCGAACGGGATCGGCGTCGGACGTGTCGAGGATCAGGTCGATGACCGCCTGCATCCGCAGGGTCAGTTCCTCGACCGCGTCGTCCTTCACCGCGATGTCGGCCCGACGCAACACGTACAACGGAGCGTTCGGCGCGGTGGCGGGGTCCCCCAACGGTGTCGGTCCGTATCCGGAGGCGTGACCCGCGATCACCGGCGTGGCCGCCGCCTCGATCCAGATCTCGACGACGTCACCGATGGAGCGCTCCCCCAGATCGATCAGACGACGATCGGGCTGCACCGCGTGCACGATCCGACCGTCCATCCAGGCGATGGCCTCGGCCTGGAACCCGTCGTAACGTCCGTTGAAACCGATGTCGATCGACGCCACGAGACGTCGACCCGCATGGCGCTCGTCGACGGTGTGCGAGAGGCGGAACCACGTCGTGTGCCAGGGACGCCCCCACGGCGTGCCCGGGGCCACGGGACGACGGGAGGCCCGCACCGCTTCGGCGTGGCTCGGCGCGTCGAAAGCCTCGTCGATGGCCTCGACGCCCATCGCCACTTCCGAGGACAGGATGTGCGGCCGGATTCGCTGTGACAGCAATCTCTGCGCCCGTTGCATCGCCGGGGCGGTGACCCGATGTGCCATCAGTCCGCTCCCCCGACCCGCCCGATCACCGGCTGCGCGGCCCTCACGGACGCGTCGAAGCCGGACTCGTGGGGTAGCCATCCGTTGCGATCGGGCCACAACAACTGAACCATCGGAAACGTGTCGGTTCCGTGCCACGCCACACCGGTTCGGAACATGTCGGTTCGTGACGACACGTCCACACTGGCGAACAGACAACGCAACTCGTTGTCGAACAGCCCGACGAGCTCGACGTCGACCGGAATCTCGACACCGGCCGCCAGTTGATCCACCACCATGTCGAGCAGACCGCTGATGGCCACCGGCGTCAGGCCGAACACGACGATCTCGGGAAAGCCGTGCAGTGCGGGCAGTCCGATCGTGTAGCAGTAACCGGGCATCGGCGGGGTGCCCGAGACGTCGGCCCCCACCGGTTCGAGGGCCCAGCCCTTCGTTTCGATCATCCACTCGATCTTCTCGGCGTGGGGAATCCGGAAGTTCGGCAAATCCGACGGCGTGGGACCCATACCTCCATCGTTTCACACCGCTACGTTGTCCTCGTGCTCCGGTTCCTGACGCGCCCCAAGTGGATCCTCTTCCACCTTCTCTGCGTGATCGGCATCGTCTCGATGATCCTGCTCTCGCTCTGGCAGTTCGACCGCATGATCGAGCGTCGGAACTTCAACGACGAGGTCCGTGACCGCACGTCGCTTCCCCTGATCGACATCGCCGACGTCGACTCCACCGACCTCGACCCGGTCGACGTCGAATGGCGTTCGGCCGGCGCCAAGGGCGTGTACCTCGTCGACGAGCAGGTGACCATCGCCAACCGCAGTCAGAACGGACGCGCCGGCTCCAACGTCGTCACTCCCCTGCGCCTGGACGACGGTCGCATCATGCTGGTCAATCGCGGATTCGTGGCCCTCTCCGAGTCGGCTCCCGACGCGCCCGTCGGTGAGGTGCGCGTGGTGGGCACCCTGCGCGCCGGCGAGACCCGTCGCACCGGTCAGCCCGCCGACGCCCCCGGGGACCTCGACGAGTTCCTACGACTCGACATCGAACGACTCGACCAGCAGATCGACGGCGATCTTCTCGACGTCGTTCTCGCCTTGGAGCAGTCCGATCCCGCCGAGAGCACCCTTCTCGCACCGGTCCCTCTTCCCGAACTCGACGGCGGACCCCACTTGTCGTACGCGATCCAGTGGTTGATCTTCGCCGCCGCCGTGGCCATCGGTTGGGTGTTGGCGGTCAGATGGAGCCTGCGACGCCGCGACCCTCGATCGTCGCCATCCGCCTGAACTGCTCCACGACGTCGGGGCTCGCGTGCCCCGCGTCCAACGTTCGGTACACCGTCTCGACGTTCACGCTCACCCGACCGAACTCGCCCCAACTCGCGAACGAACGACCGTTCACACCCATGGCCCGCGCGATGTCGCGCGCGGCCTCGAACGCGTCGATGCCGGCGGCATGTCGCGCCGCCGCCTCGGCTTCGATGTACGCGAGGTAGTCGCGCACCTCCACCACGGCCGATTTGTCGGTGACGGGACCGTGACCCGGCACCACGGTGTCGACGTCCATGCCCAACATCAGATCGCACGCGGCGATCCAGTTGGACAACGGCCCGGCCCACACGATGGGCGTTCCGCCGACGAACAGGATGTCGCCGGTGAAGACCGTGCGGGCGTCCGGCACGTGGGCGATCACGTCGCCACCGGTGTGCGCCGGACCCACCTCGATCAGTTCCACCACCCGACCACCGACCTCGACGTCGAGACGACCGTCGAAGGTTCGCGTGGGCAGACGTTGCTCGATGCCGTCGAAACGGAACTCACCGAAGAACGAGCGGAAGAGCTCGCCCAGTTCACCGGGTGCCGCGTTCAACGCGGCCAACATCGCCGGCGGCACCTCGGACATCTCGCGGGCCGCGGCCGACGACGCGATGATCTCGGCCGACTCCACGAGTTGGTTCCCGTAGCAATGATCACCGTTGGCGTGCGTGTTCAGCAACGTCGAGATGGGTGCCGATCGCGTGTGCGGGGCGAAGGCCGTCAACATCTCCGCGGTGAGATCGAGATCGAACAGGGTGTCCACGAGTAACGACGCTCCGTCGCCCACGATCAGTCCGGCGTTGCTCCATCCCCAACCACTGTCGGGTTGCAGGAACACCAGACAGCCGTCGCCCAACTCGTGGGCTCCCCGCTCGAACGCGACGTCACGCATCGGCGCCCGAGTCCCCGGCCGACTCGTCGGCATCGTCGAACTCCTGGACCCGACCCACCGGTCCGCACC
>WLEG01000264.1 GCA_009704425.1 Actinomycetota bacterium
CCTCTCGAACGGAAAGTGAAGCCATGGCCATCTTCGTGAATCAGAACACCAAAGTCATCGTGCAGGGCCTCACCGGCGGACAGGGCAAGTACCACGGTCTGCGCAACAAGGCGTACGGCACCCAGGTGGTCGGTGGCGTGACGCCCGGTAAGGGTGGCACCGACGTGGAAGGCATTCCGGTCTTCAACACGGTCGCCGAGGCCGTGGCCGCCACGGGCGCCGACGCGTCGTTCATCGCCGTTCCGCCCAAGGCCGCATCGGCGGCCATCCTCGAGGCTGCCGCCGCGGGCGTGCGTTTCGTGGTGTGCATCACCGAGGGCATCCCGGCCCAGGACGAGGCCAAGGTCTACAACACGCTCGTGCGTGATTACCCGAACACGCGCTTGTTGGGTCCGAACTGCCCGGGCATCATCAGCCCAGGCAAGTGCAACATCGGCATCACCGCCGGTGAGATCGCCGAGTTGCCCAAGGCCGGCAAGAAGAACGTGGGCATCGTCAGTCGTTCGGGAACGCTCACTTATCAGGCGCTGTACGAACTGAAGCAGCGCGGCATCGGCGTGAGCACCTGCGTGGGCATCGGTGGCGATCCGGTTCCGGGCACCAACTTCATCGACTGCCTGCGCGAGTTCCAGGCCGACCCCGAGACCGACGCCATCATCATGATCGGCGAGATCGGTGGTTCGGCCGAGGAAGAGGCCGCCGAGTTCATCAAGGCCAACGTCACCAAGCCGATGAGCGCCTACATCGCCGGTGTCACCGCTCCGGCCGGCAAGAAGATGGGCCATGCCGGCGCCATCGTGTCGGGCGGCAAGGGAACGGCGCAGGGCAAGATGGACGCGTTGCGCGCCGCTGGCGTGAAGGTGGGTCAGAACCCCACCGAGGCCGGTGACCTGATGGCGGAGATCATCAAGAGCATCAGCTGAGTCGCGGACCGATCGGTCCCGATCGCATCGGAGAAAGAGTGAGCCCCGGGGGAAACCCCGGGGCTCACTCGTTCTCCTGGGCAGTTCCCAGCGTTTCTTCAGCCCTGGCCGAAGCCGCCCTTCAACTTGTCGATGTCCTTGAGATCGTTGATGTTGCCACCGCTCTCGGTGTAACCGATGAACGCGCCGGCGGCCGCGACGAACACGCTGATGGTCGACAGGATCATCCCGAGACCGCGTTGCACGTCGACACCCACGGCCTCCAGCACGTCCTTGCCGTCGAGCGGATTGAAGACGATACGTATCAGCATCAACACCGCGGCGATTCCGTTCGCGAGGAGCATGATCATCGGCCAGTTCACCTTGCCACTTTTCATGGAACCGGTGGCCAGGAGCACCGTGACGATGCCGGAGCCCAACACCAGTATCCACGGGACGGTGCCGGTGAAGAAGAAGTCGAACACCTTCGAACCCTTGATCGTGGCATCGCCGATGCCAGCGCCGTAGTCGACGCTCAGCCAGTTGAAGAAGCCGAAGATCAGGAAGCCGATCGCCCCACCCACCTTCAACCAATCCGATCTCTTGAGTTTCGAAAAGTCCATGATTCCCTCCCGGGTGCGGTCGGATCACCGCGATGAGCGGACGGTAGCGATTCGCCGACCGTCGAATCGACGATTCGTGTCACGACTTGGTGTGGGTATCGTCAAGGTGTGCCCACCGCCCTGCTCAGCGTGTACGACAAGACGGGAATCGTCGAGTTCGCCACCGAACTGTCGCGCGCGGGATGGAATCTTCTTTCCAGCGGTGGCACCGCCCGCGCGATCGAAGCGGCCGGTGTCGCCGTCACCGACGTCGCCGACCTCACCGGCTTCGAGGCCATGCTCGGTCATCGCGTGGTCACCCTGCATCCCAAGGTGCACGCCGGAATCCTGGCCGACCTCGACGACGAATCTCATCGTGCCGACCTGGCGCGCCATGGAATCGATCCCATCTCGATGGTGGTGGTGAACCTGTATCCGTTCTCGTCGGAACCCGGCATCGAACTGATCGACATCGGTGGTCCCACGTTGGTGCGTGGTGCGGCCAAGAACCACGCGCACGTGACGGTGGTGGTGCGACCCTCGGATTACGCGACGGTTCTCGACGAGATTCGTGTGCACGGTGGAGTCTCCTCGTCGACGCGACGCGACCTGGCCACCATCGCGTTCCGCGAGATCGCCACCTACGACATCGCCATCGCGAACTGGATGTCCGGTGAGTCGTCGTCGACCCTGCCGTCGTATCTCTTCATCGGGGCCGAGCGGGTTCAGGATCTTCGTTACGGCGAGAATCCCCACCAGTCGGGTGCCCGCTATCGCACCATCGGTGAGACCGGTTGGTGGGACGCGGCCGTGCAGCACGGCGGCAAGGAACTCAGCTATCTCAACCTGTACGACACCGAAGCCGCGTGGCGCATGGTGCACCAGTTCGACGGACCGGCCTGTGTCATCGTGAAGCACGCGAACCCGTGCGGCGTGGCCGTGGCGACCGACCTCGAGGCCGCGTATCGCGCCGCCAACGACTGCGATCCGGTCAGTGCTTTCGGTGGCATCGTGGCCCTGAACCGCAACGTGGACGCGGCCACCGCGTCGGCGCTCGCACCCGTCTTCACCGAGGTCGTCGTCGCTCCTTCGTACGACGCGGACGCGCTCGGGATCCTCACCGCGAAGAAGAACCTACGGGTGTTGTCCGCACCGGCGCCGTCGGGACGATGCGTGGACGTGCGCACCATCGACGGTGGGTTCCTCGTTCAGAACGCCGACGTGGTGAGCCTCGATCGGTCGAATTGGAAGGTCGTCACCGAGGTGTCACCGTCGGAATCGCAATGGGCCGACGTCGAGTTCGCGTGGTTGGTGTGCGCCGGGGTCAGCTCGAACGCCATCGTGTTCGCCAAGAACCGTTTGGCACTCGGAATCGGAGCGGGTCAGCAGAACCGTTTGGACTCGGCCCGCATCGCGGCCACCCGGGCGGCCGGTCGGGCCGAGGGCGGAGTGTGCGCGAGCGACGCGTTCTTCCCGTTCCGGGACGGACTCGATGCGGTGGCCGAGGCGGGAATCACCGTGGTCGTCCAACCCGGAGGAAGCGTGCGCGACGACGAGGTGATCGCCGCGGCCAACGAGCACGGCATCGCCATGGTGTTCACCGGCGAACGTCACTTCAAGCACTGACCGTGCGGGGGACCGCCTATTCGGTCGACGTGGTCGACGTGTTCTTGTTCTCGGCGGCCTTCTTGATGATGTAGGGAGTCAGGGCCAGTGTGCCCCCGGCGGCGATTATCGCGAAGGAGGTTGCTGCATCGGTATCGGGTGTGAATGCACCCAGGAAGAACCCGGCCACACCGATGGCGGTCATCGCGGCACCCCACCAGGTCATGGCTCGACGTTCGCCACGTGAACCCACGTAACACAGGGCCAAGCCGGCGATGGCGGCGAGCACCCCCGCC
>WLEG01000265.1 GCA_009704425.1 Actinomycetota bacterium
GCACACCATCTGCGAGTGGAACCTGCCGTACGCGAAGTGGTTCGTGGGCGGAGAACTGAACGTGTCGTTCAACTGCCTCGACCGCCACGTCTTGGCCGGTCGCGGCGACAAGGTGGCCATCCACTGGGAGGGTGAACCCGGCGACACCCGCACCATCACCTACGCGCAGTTGCTCGACGAGACCAAGAAGTTCGCCAACGTCCTGAAGTCGCTCGGTGTCACCAAGGGCGATCGCGTGAACATCTATCTGCCCATGATCCCCGAAGCCGCGGTGGCCATGCTGGCCTGCGCGCGCATCGGCGCCGCCCACAGCGTGGTGTTCGGAGGCTTCTCGTCGCAGGCGTTGGCCGACCGCATCAACGACGCCTCGGCCAAGGTGCTCGTCACCGCCGACGGTGGATACCGCCGCGGTGAGGTGTTCGCGTTGAAGCCCGCCGCCGACGAGGCGTTGTCGAGCACGCCCACCATCGAGCACGTGGTGGTGGTGAAGCGCGGCGGTAACGACGTGAACATGGTGGATGGTCGTGACCACTGGTACCACGACCTCATGTCCGAGGCTTCGCTCGACTGCCCGGCCGAGCCGATGGACAGCGAGCAGTTGCTCTTCCTGTTGTACACCTCGGGCACCACCGGCAAGCCCAAGGGCATCATGCACACCACCGGTGGTTATCTCACGCACGTCGCGTACACGCACAAGTACGTGTTCGATCTGCATCCCGACACCGACGTGTACTGGTGCACGGCCGACGTGGGTTGGATCACCGGGCACAGCTACATCGTGTACGGACCGTTGGCGAACGGTGCGACGCAGGTGATCTACGAGGGCGTGCCGAACTTCCCGGGCAACGATCGGCTGTGGTCGATCGTCGAGAAGTACGGCGTCACCATCTTCTACACCGCGCCCACCGCCATCCGATCGTTCATGAAGTGGGGTGACCACGAGCCGGCCAAGCACGACATGTCGTCGTTGCGGTTGCTCGGCTCGGTGGGCGAGCCCATCAACCCCGAAGCATGGATGTGGTACCGCGACACCATCGGTCGTGGCACGTGTCCCGTCGTCGACACGTGGTGGCAGACGGAGACCGGCGGAATCATGATCTCGCCGTTGCCCGGTGCCACCACGCTGAAGCCCGGTTCGGCCACGTTCCCGTTGCCCGGCATCACCGCCGAGGTGGTGGACGAATCCGGGGCGCGCATCGACCACGGCGGCGGGTATCTCACGCTCACGCGACCGTGGCCCGGAATGTTGCGCGGTATCTGGGGTGATCCCGAGCGTTACAAGGAGACGTACTGGAGTCGCTACGGCGATCGGTACTTCGCCGGTGACGGCGCCAAGCTCGACGCCGACGGATACCTGTGGTTGCTCGGTCGCGTGGACGACGTGATGAACGTCAGTGGACACCGCATCAGCACCACCGAGGTGGAGAGCGCGTTGGTGTCGCACCCGGCGGTGGCCGAGGCCGCGGTGGTGGGCGCGAACGACGCCACCACGGGTCAGGCGATCATCGCGTACGTGACGCTGCGCGGCGGGTCGAGCGTCGACGAGGGCGATCTACGCAATCACGTGGCCAAGGAGATCGGCGCCATCGCCAAGCCCAAGACGATCTACTTCACGCCCGAGCTGCCCAAGACGCGTAGTGGCAAGATCATGCGACGACTACTGCGTGACGTCGCCGAGGGTCGCAACCTGGGTGACACCACCACCTTGGCCGATGCCAGTGTGGTGAACGAGTTGCAACAGCGCGCCGCCGAATCCCCGTCCGAAGACTGACGTACCCGGCGGGGCGTTTCAGTCGCGGAAGTTCTCGAACTGCAGCGGGATCCCCAGATCCTCGCCCTTGAGCAACGTGATCACGGCCTGCAGGTCGTCGCGCTTCTTGCTGTTCACCCGGATGGAGTCTCCCTGGGTCTGGCTGCTCACGCCCTTGGGTCCCTTGTCCTTGATCAAACGGTTGATCTCGCGGGCCTTGTCCGATGAGATGCCCACCTTGATGGTCACCACCTGGCGCACCGAGTTCTGGGTGGCCTCTTCCACCTTGCCGTAATCGAGGCCGCGCAACGAGACACCCCGCTTCACGAGGCGCTCTTCCAGCACCACCCGCAGGGCGTTCAGCCGGTCCTCGGTGATGGACCGCAGGGTGAGCACCAGCTCTTTCTGCTCGATGGAGGAATCGGTGTTCTTGAAGTCGAACCGCGTGGCGATCTCGCGCTGGGCCTGATCGACCGCGTTGCGGACTTCTTGGTGGTCGACTTCGGAGACAACGTCAAAACTGGCCATGTGGTCAGCGTAATCATCGACCCCGATGGCCCGAGGGAGCAGGTTCCGTCGAGGTGGTGAGGGGCGAGGTCGCGCCGATACGCTCACGCTTCGCATAAGTGGGGTCGGTGCCCGAGCGGCCAAAGGGAGCAGACTGTAAATCTGCCGGCACTGCCTACGTAGGTTCGAATCCTGCCCGGCCCACTCGATGTACGCGACGAGCCGTCCCCTCGGGGGCGGCTCAGCGCATGTCGGGGGCACGTCTGGGTCGGGAAAGTGCCGATTTCGGGCACATGTGGCACCCAGATCGCGGGGTCAGAGGAGTTTTTGCATCAGGACCATGTCGATCCAGCGGTTGAACTTGCGTCCCACCTCGATTTCGACCCCCACCTCGCGGAACCCACAGGAGGCGTGCAGCGCCCGGCTGGCCTCGCCGGAGGCCTCGATCCGGGCCATCACGGAGTGGAATCCGGAGGTGGCCGCCAGCTCGATCACCGCTGTGAGCAGGGCTTTTCCGATCCCGCGGCCCCCCAGATCCCGTCGCACGTACACCGAGTCCTCCACCGTGGGGCGGTAGGCCGCGCGCTCCTTGTAGGGGCTCAGGCTGGCGAAACCGACCACCTCGCCGTCCAGCTCGGCCACGATGGTGGCAAAGGCCCCACTGCGGGCGGCCAACCATTCGAGCTGGTCGTCCAGGCTGCGGGGTACGAGGTCCATGGTGGCCGTGGTGTTCTCCACCTCGTGGTTGTAAATGGTCCGAATGGCCTCGGCGTCGGCCGAGATCGCGGTCCGAATGGTCACCGGACCGGGCGACGATCCCGGGCCGGTCGACGGGTCGCGGGGTGAACTCTCGGGCACGACTCCAAACTAACGGCGGGCCCTCGGCCCGGGGTGGTTTCGCAGGTCAGGGCTATACACTCCCAAGCCGGTTCGTGGCCCCGCCACGTACCTGCGCCCTCTTAGCTCAGTCGGCAGAGCATTTCCATGGTAAGGAAAAGGTCGTCGGTTCGATTCCGACAGAGGGCTCAGCATCCGCACCACGGGTGTCATACAACCGGGCAGCCAACCGGCTGCGCGCCTGGCGGCGTAGCTCAGTTGGTTAGAGCATCCGGCTCATAATCGGAAGGTCATCGGTTCGATCCC
>WLEG01000266.1 GCA_009704425.1 Actinomycetota bacterium
ACCGTGCAGATACAGCAGCGGTTGTGACGGGATGACGTTCGACTTCGCCTGCACATCCTGCAACGCCGGATCGTTGTAGCCGGCGCCGATGGTGGCGCGGTAGTAGCCGAGCGCCGCTTGCAGGTTGGCCGGATCGCGCAGGCTGGGCTTCAACAACGCGAGCTCCTCGGTGGCGTCGAAGCCCGGGGACCAGTCGTTCCACAGCATGTCGATGTAGGCGAGGTCGTTCGCACCGACCACCATGTCGGCCAGCGGATGCTGGAAGAAGAACATGTACCAACTGCGCTTGATCTGCGCGAGATTGGTGACGAAGGCCATGCCCACCGCGTTGCCCGGGGGCACCGCCGACATGACCACCTTGGACCACAGATCGGGACGGTGTGCGGCCGCGATGTTGGTGATGATCGAACCCCAGTCGTGCCCGATGATCACCGCGCGGGAGTCGCCTCCGAGCGCGCCGTGCAATCCGATCACGTCGAGCGCGGACGCCGCCGTCTGGAATCTGCCGTCGGCGGGCACGGCGCTGGGTGCGTATCCGCGCAGGAAGGGCGCCACCGCGCGGTAGCCGGCGTCGGCCAGGCGGGGCAGCAGATGGCGCCAGGTGTGAGCCGAATCCGGGAAGCCGTGCAGACAGACCGCGAGGGGCCCGTCGTTGTCGAGGCCGGCGGCCAGATAGGCCAGCTCGAGGCCGTCGATGGTCACGGAATGGCTGGACGAACCGGGGGAAGTGGCGGACATTGCCAAACCGTACCCCTCATCGGTGCTCGCCGAACACCCCGACTGCGACCAACGTCACCAGCCCGTCGGGAGGGCTCCCGTTCGGAATGCACCCGTTCGTCATTTAGCGTTCACCCCATCGAGGGGGTCAACGAATTCGTTGTCACGTTCTTTGGGGTTCGCGGTTCCACACCGTGCCATGGCGATGACACCAGACGGTACGGCGGGAACACGTCGTGCGTGGGGCTCGTCGTCCCCGGACAGGACCCGTTGGTCTTCGATCTGGGCACCGGCCTGCGCTACTGCGGCGATCGCATCCCGGCCACCGGTCCGTTCACGGGCACGTGCCTGCTGACGCACATGCACTGGGATCACGTGCAGGGTCTGCCGTTCTTCGTGCCCACGTTGCGCGACGGTGCGCACTTCGACATCTACGGTCCGGCCCAAGAGGACGGACGCACGGTGCGCGAGGTGTTCGAGTCCATCATCAAGCCGCCGATGTTCCCGGTGAGTGTCACCGACCTGCCGGGGACCTTCGTGTTCCACGACGTGGCCGACGACGACTTCTCCGTCGGAGGACTCGACGTGATGAGCCGTCTGGTGCCGCACGTGGGCAACACGTTGGGTTATCGCGTCACGCATCGTGGCACCAGCGTGGTGTACCTGCCCGATCACCAGATGCCCGAGGACGGGTCCATGGGC
Source organism: Actinomycetota bacterium (assembly GCA_009704425.1). Lineage (GTDB taxonomy): Bacteria > Actinomycetota > Acidimicrobiia > Acidimicrobiales > Ilumatobacteraceae > Casp-actino8. Next base: position 1,420 of record WLEG01000266.1, read on the forward strand.
ATCACCGACGGGGCGCGCGAGTTGTGCACCGGTGCCGATCTCCTGATCCACGACGCCCAGTACACGCCCGAGGAGTTCGTGGGCAAGAGCAATTGGGGTCACTGCACCATGGAGTACGCGGTGTGGGTGGCCATCGAATGCAAGGTGAAGCGGCTCGCGTTGTTCCATCACGATCCGGTGCGTGGTGACGACGCTGTCGACGAGTTTCTCGACCGCGCGCGACGCGCGTGCGAGCCCCACGGCATCGAGGTCATCGCCGCCGCCGAGAATCAGACGTTGTCGATTCCTCTGAATCCCTGAGACGTCGCGGAATCCGGAACCGCGCGGGTTTCAGCGCACCGCGAGCAAGGGGTCGCTCACGACCGTGCTCTCGAAGCCGTCGGGTCCGACCGGCTTGTCGCCTCGAATGGTGACGCGACGCATGCGGCGTTCGGCGGTGCCGTAGTCGTCGGTGGCGTAGTGCATGGTGGCTCGGTTGTCCCAGATCACCACGTCACCCGGTTGCCAGCGGTGACGCAGAACGAACTCGGGTTGCGTGGCGTGCTCGTAGAGCAGTTTCAACAGGTTCTCGCTCTCGATACGCGAGAAGCCGGCGACGTGGGTGGTGAAGCCGGGATTCACGAACAGGCTCGGTCGGCCGGTGCGGGGATGGATGCGCACCATCGGGTGCACGACGGGCGGGACCCGCGTCGCATCGTCGAACAACTTCTGGGCGTCCTCGCGGGAGAGGGCGGTGTCGAACGGCTCGCCCCAGTAGGCGAGCGGCGAGATGCGATGGACCGCGCTCAGATCCTCGATGAGTCGACACAACGCGGGGTTCAGGTTCTCGTACGCGCCGCGCATGTCGGCCCACAACGTGTCACCCCCGAACGACGGAACGTGATCGGCCACCAGCACCGAGGCCGCCGGGGGAGTGGCGACGAAGGTGACGTCGGTGTGCCAGCGCGCGTTCTTGCCGCCCTTGGCGGCGTCGAGTTCCAGGATCTCGGGGTGATCGGGGTGACCGGGCACCACCGGATGGGCCGGCGTCGGTTCGCCGAGGGAACGGGCCAACTCCACCTGATCGGCGTGCGACAGGTACTGATCGCGCAGCACCAACACCAGATGCTCCTCGAGCAGTGAGAGCAACTGGCCGGGGGCGAAGTCGGTGCGGGCGTTCCCGCCCACGAGTTCGGCGCCGAACGAACCGGTGATGGGTGTCAGTTTCCAAGTGTCGAGTGCGGTGTTCATGCGAGGCGAAGTCCTGTCTCTGATTCCCGACAAGACTAGTCGGGAATTCTGGCGATCCCACCGTCGGACCTCGCGGGCGTCGGACCTAATCTCTGCCCATGACCTCGTCCATCGACCCCCGTCATTTCCGCAACGTGTTGGGGCACTTCCCCACGGGGGTGACCGTGGTGACCGGTCTCGACGCATCGGGCGCGCCCCACGGCATCACGATCGGGTCGTTCGTGTCGGTGTCGTTGGATCCGCCGCTCGTGGGCTTCCTGCCCGGCACGTCGTCACGCAGTTGGCCCCTCATCGCGGAGTCGGGTTCGTTCTGCGTGAACATCCTCGGGTCCGGCCAGGACGAACTGTGCTGGCGTTTCGCCAAAGAACCCGCCGACGGTGAAGCGGGCAAGTTCGCCGGACTCGATTGGTCGGCCGCCGCCAGCGGCTCGCCCATCCTGCCCGGCGTGATCGGGTGGATCGATTGCGACGTCGACGCGGTGCACGAAGTCGGTGACCACTTCTTCGTGGTGGGTCGGGTGCGCGACATGTCGCACGCCGACGACGTGGCCGACGCCATGGTGTTCTTCCGTGGCAAGGTGGCCCGCGTCAAGACTCCCGCGAGCTGAGAGATGATCGGCCTCGTCGCGTCGATCGTGCTCGGGGCGTTGATGTGCGTCGCGGGTGGGTCCAAGGTGATCCTGGGTGATCGCTGGCCCGCCGAGGCGCGCGAGATGGGTGCACCCGCATGGGTGTCGCCGATCGTGCCG
>WLEG01000267.1 GCA_009704425.1 Actinomycetota bacterium
AACCAGGCCACCCGCGCCATGAGTTTCAGCCTCGGACGATGCGGGCCACGGCGCAGGCTGCTCCGTATCCGTTGTCGATGCCCACCACGGTGATGCCGTTCGCGCAGGTGGCGTGCATGGCGAGCAACGCGGTGACGCCGTCGAGTCCCGATCCGTAGCCGACGCTGGTGGGCACGGCAATGACCGGTTTTCCGCTGAGGCCACCGATGACGCTGGCGAGCGCTCCCTCCATGCCGGCCACCACCACGATGATGTCGGCGTCCATCACGTCGTCGACACGATCGAGGAGGCGATGAAGTCCGGCCACGCCCACGTCGGTGATGCGCGACGCGGTGATTCCGTGCGCTCGCAGGGCCAACAGGCATTCGTCGACCACCGGAACGTCGGCCGTGCCCGCCGAGATCACGAGAACGTTGCCGTGTTCGATCGGCGACGGTGCCCGCCACAACATCGAGCCATTGGCGGTGTCCGTTTCTCCGTGGGCGGCTTCGAGGGCCGCTCGTTGTTTCTCGTCCGTGCGGGTGACGAGGACCGCCCCTCGACCGTTCGCCAGCAACTCGCCGACGATGGATACGCACTGTTCGGGGGACTTGCCCGGTCCGTACACCGCTTCGGGAGAACCTTGTCGGATGTGACGATGATGATCCACCAACGTGTCGTCCACCTGTCGGTAGGGAAGACGCTTCAACTGTTCGACGGCGTCGTCGGGCGCGATGCGACCGGAGGAAACGTCGTCGAGGAGGGTCCGCAAGAGTTCCTGATCCACGTAAACATCCTGCCACTTGGGGTTCCGAGCCGTAGCCTTGTTCGGTGTGAACAGTGCACGAACCTCCACGACCTCCTCCGGGCCCGTCCTGAGGGTGGGGTTCTTCGGTCCGTTCGGCACCTTCACCGAGCAGGCGGTCCGTTCCCAAGCCGACCTCGGCGACGGGGAGTTGGTGGCTTTTCGCACGGTGCCCGACGTTCTGGACGCGGTGGCGACCGGTGACGTGGAATTCGGCGTGGTGCCCATCGAGAACTCCATCGAGGGAACGGTCAACTTCACCCAGGACGCGTTGTCGTTCGACTACGACCTGTTGATCCAGCGCGAGATCGTGCTGAACATCGAGCACTGCCTGCTGGCCCTGCCCGGCACGGCACTCTCCGACATCACGACGGTTCTCTCCATCCCCGTGGCCACCGCTCAGTGCCATCGGTATCTGCGCGAGAACCTGCCCGACGCCGAGGTGCGCGCGGCCAACAGCACCGCCGACGCGGCGCGCATCGTTTCCACCGACAGACTGGAGGGTGCGGCGGCCATCGCGCCGTGCAACGCCGCGAGTCTGTACGGACTCGACGTGGTGGCGTCGAACATCGAGGATCATTCGGGCAATCAGACCCGCTTCGTGGTGGTCGGTCGCACGGGAATCCCCGCGCCCACCGGACACGACGTGACGGGAATCGTGGTGTACCAGCGCGCCGACGAACCGGGCAGCCTCATCTCCATCCTGCAGGAGTTCGCCGCGCGTCGCGTGAACATCACCAATCTGTTGTCGCGTCCCACCAAGAACGGCGGGCTCGGCGACTATTGCTTCGTCATGTATCTGGACGGACACATCGGCGACGAGTTGGTGGCCGATGCGTTGCGGGCCTTGCACGCCAAGCAAGGTGCGGTGAAGTTCCTCGGTTCGTATCCGGCCGCCGGCGAACACGCGCATTCGGCGCGGGAGCACGCCGACGCCCGTTGGCAACAGGCCGACGACTGGGTGGAACGACTTCGCGACTCCATCCGCTGAGGGCGGTCGTCCCGCGCATCTAGTGTGCGGGTATGGGAGACAACAACGAAGTCGCCGTGGTGACCGGGGCCAATTCGGGAATCGGTCGCGCCACCGCCATTCATCTGGCCCGCAACGGGTACACCGTGTTCGGAACCGCCCGCGGGCTGGAAAAGGCCAGGAAGGCCGATTCGATGGCCGCCGAAGCGGGCGTTCAGTTGCAGTGGGTGGAAATGGACGTGGCCGATGACGCCAGCACCAGTGCGGGGTTGGCCGAGGTTCTCGAACGGGCCGGTCGCGTCGACGTGCTGGTGAACAACGCGGGCGTGGGTGGCAATGCGGTGGTGGAGGAGTGTCCGCCGTCGTTGTACCACGAGGTGATGAACGTGAACCTATACGGCGTGGTGCGTTGCGTGCAGGCCGTGTTGCCGCACATGCGCGAGCGCGGGTCCGGGACGATCGTCAACATCTCGTCGGTGGTGGGTCGGTTCGCCGCGCTGGCTCAGGCGCCGTACGTGGCGTCGAAGTGGGCGTTGGAAGCCATGTCGGAGGGGCTGGCCCAGGAGGTGGCTCCGTTCGGCATCCGCGTGGCGATGGTGGAGCCCGGCATCACCAAGTCGGCGATCTTCGCCAAGAACATCGACGCTCCGAATTCGAGTGGTGCCTACGAAGCGCACTACCGCCGCATGTTCCAGTTCTATGCGGCGGGCATGGCGCAGGCCACGGATCCTTTCGAAGTGGGAGCGGTGGTGTTGAACGCCATTCGTACCTCCGAACCTCGGCTGCGTTACCCGGTGTCGTGGGGCGGACCGGAACTGTTGGCGAACCGTCCCTTGGTGAGCGACGCCGACTGGGTGGCTCTGGGTGCGATCGAGAGCGACGCCGAGTACACGGCCGAGTTCGAACGTCTTTTCGGGGTGCGCATCGCCACCTGACGGCCGACGTCGTCGGCTGGCTAACCTCGAGGACGGAACGGTGGCAGAGCGGACAAATGCAGCCGCCTTGAAAGCGGCCGGCTCACAAGGCCCGGGGGTTCGAATCCCTCCCGTTCCGCCAGTGCCAACGGGGAAGTCATCACACAACAAGGGGGAGTCATGGCCACAACGGTGGGTCAGTACTGCATCAACGTCACCGACATCCAGCGATCGGAGTGGTTCTACACCGAGATCATCGGGCTGAAGGTCCAGTCCCGCACCCAGATACCGGGCGTGGACGAGATCGTGTTGGCGGCCGACGCGGGCGGCGGTCGCTTGCAACTGGCTCAACACCTGGAGCGCAGCGGAGCCATCGAGCACGGCACGGCACTGTGGAAGATCTACATGAACGTGGACGACTGTCAGGACGTGCACGATCGTGCGGTGGCGGCGGGGTTCACCTCGACGATGGCACCGGCGCGACTGGATCGTTGGCCGGTCACGGTGGCGTTCATCCTCGACCCCGATGGGTACTCGGTGGAGTTGCTGCAACGCCATGAAGGGGCCGTGGTCAACGGAGCGCAGTGAGGCGAGTGCCTGTACACTCGCCATCTCATTGGAGAGGTGCCGGAGCACGGTTGAACGGGACGTCCTGCTAAGACGTTGACCGCCTAAAAGCGGTCCGTGGGTTCAAATCCCACCCTCTCCGCCAGTTGTGATCG
>WLEG01000268.1 GCA_009704425.1 Actinomycetota bacterium
GAGCACCTTGGCCGAGGCGTCGTTGATGCGGTCGGCCAACGCCTGCGACGAGAAGCCTCCGAACACCACGCTGTGGGCGGCGCCGATGCGCGCGCAGGCCAGCATGGCCACCGCGGCCTCCGGAATCATGGGCAGATAGATGTTCACGCGATCGCCCTTGGTGACACCGAGCGACTTCAGGACGTTGGCGAACTTCTTCGTCTCGTCGAGCAACTGCGAGTACGAGATGGTGCGGGTGTCGCCGGGTTCACCCTCCCAGTGGATGGCCACCTTGTCGCCGCGACCGGCCAAGACGTGACGGTCGAGGCAGTTGAACGACACGTTCAGTTCTCCGCCCACGAACCACTTCGCGTACGGCAGCTTCCACTCGCAGATGGTGTGCCAATCCGTGTCCCAGTGCAACAACTCGGCGGCCTGCCGGGCCCAGAAACCCTCGTCATCGGCACGGGCCTCGTCGTACAGGAACGTGCCGGCCACCAGAGCGTTCTCCTGGAAGTCGGCGGGCGGTGGAAACTTGCGGTTCTCCAACAGCAGATCGTCGATGTTGTTCCCTTCACCCGCCATGACTCCCCCTTCGACACCCGTCGCCGTCGCGACGTGTTGACGAGAGAACTTTAGGCGTCGCGACGCTTCAGGCTTCGCTCGGCGAGCACCATGACCAGGAGCACCCAGGCCGCGAAGTAGCCGAGCGAACCCCAACGTCCGAAGCCGTCGTCGGGCAGCTCGAGGAACATCGAGTTCAGCCCGCTCTGGAACGGCATCCATCGGGCGACGTTGTCCTCGAAGGCCAAGCTGAGCAGCCCGCCCACGATGCCCTCCACGAGCAACGGCCACAGCACGAGGATGGTGATGGCACTCGGCGGATTGCGCGTGAGCGCACCGATCGCCATTCCGAGCAGCGCCACCACGGCGCCCATCAGGATCATCGCCAGGAAAGCCGGGGCGGCATCCGGGTTGGAGTCGAGCGCCGGGACGTCACGGGCATCGATGATGGTCGAACCCACCACGTTGCCGACGAGCACGATCGCACCGGTGAGCGCCGCACCGATCGTTGCGACCACGACAGCCTTGGCCAGATACACGCGAGGACGCGACGGGGTGGCGGCCAAGGTGAGCCGGATGGTTCCCTGCGAATACTCCTGGGTGACGCACAGGACTCCGATGACACCGATGAGCAGGACGGCCACCGAACCCGAACCGACGATGAAGCCGGGCAGGGTTCCCGAGTCGATGTTGTTCTCGCCCATGAACGTCACCGACAACAACGAGATCGCCAGCGGGATCAACACCGCCACGACGGACGTGGTGACGTTCGAGCGGACGGTGCGCAACTTGATCCATTCGGAACGGACGGTGGCGATCATTCCGGCGACTCCGATCGTCCGTGGTACTCCACCGACATCGCGGTCGCCTCGAGGAACGCGTCCTCCAGCGATCCGGTCTGGGTGGACAACTCGTGCAACACGATTCCGTTACCGGCCGCCAGTTCGCCGACGACCGCGGACTCCACCCCGTGGAACTCGGCGGTGGTCTCGTTGGTGGCCACCTGCATGCCCTCCGCACGGGCGAGATCGACGAGATTTCCCAATTGCGGACTGCGCACCACCACCCATTTCTTCGCGTGGCGCGAGATGAACTGATCGACCGTGCACTGCTCGATCAGACGACCTTTTCCGATCACCACCAGCGAGTCCGCGATGAGTGCCATCTCGGACAACAGATGGCTGCTGACCAACACCGCGCGACCCTGTGAGGCGAGGTGCTTCAACATCTCGCGGATCCACCGAATGCCTTCGGGGTCGAGACCGTTCGCCGGTTCGTCGAGGATGACCACTCGCGGATCGCCGAGCAACACCGAGGCGATACCGAGACGTTGCTTCATGCCCAAGGAGAACTGACCGACGCGCTTCTTGGCCACCTGTTGGAGTCCGACGATCTCCAGCACCTCGTCGACGCGCTTGGCCGGCAACCCGTTGCTGGCGGCCATCCAACGCAGATGGTTGCGCGCGGTGCGACCGGAGTGCGCGTTACCGGCGTCGAGCAAGGTGCCCACCTCGTGAAGAGGCGAACGCAACGACGAGTACGGCTTGCCGTCGAACAGAGCACGTCCCGCCTGCATGCGGTCGAGGCCGATCATGCAGCGCATGGTCGTGCTCTTGCCTGAACCATTGGGCCCGAGGAAGCCGGTGACCACACCGGGCTCGACGGTGAACGACAAGTCGTCGACCGCCACCGTGGACCCGTACTTCTTGGTCAAACCCTCGACGGTGATCACTCTTCGACCCTAACCCATTCCAACACCGTGAAACCGCCGAGCCCCTCGGGGTCCAACAGAGCCTCCGATTCGCTGATGCGGCTGCGCATGCGCATCGCGTTCAGCCCCGGTCGGCTCGCCTCGGCGTCCCACACCCGACGTCCCTCCTCCACCAATTCGTCGATTCCCCAGCGTCGCAAGAACTGGTCCTGGGACCGCACCGCGTCCGGTTCACCACACACCGAGATCAGCTGATCGATGCACACGTCGGTGGTGATGTCCTGCCCGCCGACCTCGCGCAGGTAATGAGCTCCTCGTTCCTGACCGCTGTACGTGCGCAACCAATCCCTCCACGGGCGACCGGCGAGCTCGGCGGTGGCCCGCACCGCGTAGTCGATCACCACCAACCTCCCGACGAGCCGTGACAACACGTCGACCGTCCATTCCCCCGCGGCCTGCTGCCAAGGAACACGGGCCGCATGGACCGGTCGCGTGGGTAACGCGAACGGAGGCGGGTCGCACGGGCGCAACACCTCGACGAGAGCGCCCCCGCTCGCCGCGATCCATGATTCGCGCCAATGTCCGTCGAACGCCAGCAAACGAAACGCCAGATTGTCGAGCAGTTCGTTGGCGAACACCACGCCGCGCAGTTCGCCCTCGGGCAGAGCCACGAGCGACGTCACGCCCTCGGGATGCGATTCTCGCTGCACCGCACTCGTCTCCACGCACACGTAACGCGAGCGATCACCGTGCAGACAACGGGGTTCGGCGGCCAACACCGACCGAGCCAGGGTTCCCGGTCCGGCACCCACGTCGAAGATGCGGAAGTCGTCGGGGGAACCCATCTCGACCCACCACGCGTCGATGGCGCGCGCGAGCACGACACCGAAGAGAGGGCCGACCTCGGGTGAGGTGATGAAGTCCCCGCGACGTCCGGCACGACCACCGGAGTTGTAGAAACCCTCGGCCCCGTACAGGGCCATGTTCATGAACGCGTCGAAACGAACCGCTCCCCCGTCGGCCGCGATGGCCCGGGTGATGTGGTCAGCCGCCGAAGGCACCGGTGAGGTCGACCAGATCGCCGAAGCGCATGATCGTTCCCGGCAGGATGCCGAACAGCAGTGTGCCGACGAC
>WLEG01000269.1 GCA_009704425.1 Actinomycetota bacterium
CGGGTCTCGCCGGCGTGCAGACCGATCCCCGCAACGGCGAACCGTCGTTGTTCCGCACGCTCATCTGCGACAAGATCACCTCGCTCACCGCGGCGCAGGCGATCTCGGCGGCCCTGTACGCCCGATCGGCGGGCAACGCCGAGGGACAACACATCGTGCTGGCGATGCTCGACGCCGCCGTCGCGTTCATGTGGCCGGATTCGGGCATGGACGCGGTGTTGCTCGACGACGACGCCCATCGCACCCCCACCATCGGGGAGAACTACGGCATCACCCGTTTGAAGGACGGCTTCGCCGCGGTGTCGGTGGTGAGCGACGACGAGTTCCGCGGCTTGTGTACCACCTACGGACGACCGGAGTTGGCCGACGATCCGCGCTTCTCCACCATGTTGGCCCGCACCCAGAACGCGTCGCAGTTGGTGCCGCTCATGACCGAGCTGAACGCCACCATGGACGCCGAGGATTTCGTGCGACGCGCGCAGGCCAACGACGTCCCCGCCGCCTCGGTGGTGCGCATCCCCGATCTGCCCGACCAACCCCAGATCGTCAACAACGCGGTGTTCGTCGAACGCGAGCACCCCACGGCCGGCCGGGTGCGCGAACCCCGTCCGGCGGCCCGCTTCTCGGCGACACCCGCACGGGTCGGGGACTTCGCCCCGTCGGCGGGTCAGCACAGCGACGACGTGGTGGCCGAGATCGGACTCGACCCGGCCGCCCTACGCGCGGCCGGCGTCATCCACTGAGCCGGTCCCACGCGCGCCCGATGCGCTCGTCTTGACGAAACCCTGACGAAGCGAGAACAAACGTCGGCCGATACCCGTGCGAGCACGAGACGGGACCGGCTGATGACGAGAAAAGCGACGACGGACGAGGGTTCCAGCCTCGTGGAGACGGTGATCGCCGTGTCGTTGATGGGTCTGGTGGTGGCCGGCGTCCTCGGTGCCATGTGGTCCTCGGTTCGTCTGTCGAGATTCTCCGACGACCAGGCCAAGGTGGAGGCGGTGTTGGGCAGTGCCGCGGATCGTTTGGCCAATTACGCGTACATCCCCTGCCCAACCCTCACGGGGAACGGCGGCTATCTGCCCATCGTCCAGGCCGCCGCCGGCACGGTGGACTGGCCCACCACCACCGTCACCGTCGTCTCGTTGCGTTACTGGACACCCACTTCGGCGTCGGAGGGAACGTGGGCGGACACCAACGGTCTGTCGGGCACCCAATGCAACGAGTCGGTGTCGCTCACCACCGCGCGCACGTTGCAACTGATCACCATCTCGGTGACGTCTCCGTCGGGTTACAGCAAGCAACTCGAGGTGGTGAAGAACAATGTCTTTCCCCGCGTCATCTCGTGACCCTCGTGATCGGGGCATGACCCTCGTCGAGTTGCTGGTCACCGTCACGATCCTGGGCATCATCATGTCCTCGTTGGCCGCGGCCGTCATCGTGATGCTGCGCTCCGAGGCGCCCACACGCGACCGCATCGCCGAGTCGAAGGACGTCACGTTCCTGCAAGCGTGGATTCCCACCGATCTGGCCTCGGCCGTGTCGCGAAACACCGAGCCATTGCACCAACCGGCTCCCGCGTCACCGCTACCGGGAACGAACGTGATCACGATCTCGCGCCCCGACCTTTCGGACCCGGGGTCGACCGAGTACGTGACGATCAGTTATCGCTACGTGCAGGACGGCGACGAGTGGCAACTCCGGCGCTACGAGATCCGCGACGCGAGTGGTCCGAACCCCACCGTCACCCAGGTGGGTGTGGCCCACGAACTGGCCTCTCCGCCGGCCACGTGGTCTCCGTCGCAGGCGCCCGTTCACGCGGTTCGGGTGACGGCGCGGAATCAGGTGGTGCTGCGGCCCATCGGCGAGGACATCGACGTCACCTTCGCCAGTGGCGAGGTGTTCACGACCGGAGGCGCGGGCCTGTCGTCGGAGGACCAACTGCCCACGAACTACAGCGGAGGAATCGTCGATCCCTCCGCGCCACCGAGCCGATGCGGCGGGACGGTGACCATCGTGCTCGACACGTCCTCGTCCATCCCCTCGCAGAACGGACAGACCGCACTCGTGAACGCGGCCCTCGGTTTCATCGACGCCTACACCGGCACACCGACCTTCATGCGCATCGTGGGATTCGACGTGTCCGCCTACTCCTACTACCCGACGACCGCCGGCCAGTACGTGAACATCCTCAACCCGTCGACCGCGCTCACGGCCATGCGCAACAAGGTCGACGCGCAGGACACCTCGGCGGGACGCTGGGGTGGTGGCACCAATTGGGAGGACGGACTCTGGCAGGCGTTCAGGACGACGGCGGGAACACCCTTCGCGCAGCTTCCCGAACTGGTGGTGTTCGTCTCCGACGGTGAACCCAACCGCAATCGCACCAACCTGCCCAACGACGGCGACACCCGCTACAACTCGACGGATCTCTCGCGCGCCGTCACCGCGGCGAACTACGGACGAGGCACCGGCGCCCGGGTCGTGGGGGTTCTCGTCGGCAACGACGCCAGCACCACCAATCAGGACCGGATGCGCAACGTGGTGGGTCCGATCACGTGGAACGGAACGGGACCCACGAATCTGGGCAACGCCGCCGCGGCGGACTTCTTCCTTCCCGCCAACTCGGCGTCCTTCGCCCAGTTGGGCAACGTGCTGCGCGCGATCAGCGCCGCCCAGTGCGGAGGAACCGTGACCGTGCAGAAACGTGTCGAGGTGGATGGCTCACTCGTCGAGGCGAACGGCGTGTGGAACTACACCACCGACGTCGGCGTCCGGGAACTCGACCTCGCGACGTCGTCGTCGATCACGTTCGACTACACGTTCGCCACGGGAACGACGAGCCGGGTCGTGCGCATCGGAGAGACACCGGTGTCCGGATACACGTTCGTGCGGGCCGAATGCAGTTCGGGTGGCGTGCCCCTTCCGGCCTCTCGTGTCGCGGCGCCCACCGACGGCACCTCCGGGGTGGTCGTCACCCTCACCCCCGACGAAGCGGTGTCGTGCATCATGGTCTCGAGGCCGTCGTGACGGGCAGTGGCGAGCGCGATCGAGGTTCCGCACTGTTGATGGTGATGGTCCTCATGGTGGTCGGGGGCGTGATCGCCACCGGACTCCTGACCTATTCCCAAGCCGTGATTCGCGCCCGCCCCGCGTTGCACGAACGCATCGCCGGCGCCGAAGCCGTGAAGTCCGGAACCCGCATGGCCATCACGTTGCAGCGTGAGTTCGGACCGTCCGATTGCTTCGCACGGTCCGTGCGTTGGACCATCGCCGACACCGCGGTCACGGCCACCTGCTCCACGATGTCCAGCTACACCACCGGTCGGGGACGAATCGGAACGATCATCACCGCCAACGGCGGGAGTCCCTCGAGCATC
>WLEG01000027.1 GCA_009704425.1 Actinomycetota bacterium
CATCGAACTGTTGCGTCTCACCTGCACCGATCTGGTGGTGCACGAGGGCGCGGTCGACGCCCGCACCGAGCATCTGCCCAAGCCGGTCGTGATCGACGTCCGCCCCTCGCGCGTCGGTGCCTTGTTGGGCACTCAGTTCAGCGCCCAGGAAATCGTCTCGCTCATCGCCCCGTTGGGTTTCGTCGGTGCGTTGCACGGCGACACCATCTCGGTCACCGTCCCCACGTGGCGCCCCGACTGCACGCTCGAGGTCGACATCATCGAGGAAGTCGCGCGCCACTACGGCTACTCGCGCCTCGGGGCCACGGTTCCCAAGTCCACCCAACCCGGTGGGCTGTCGCCGGTGCAGCAACGTCGTCGTCGCGTTCGCGACGTCGTTCTGGGTCTGGGTGTGAGCGAGGCCATGCCGCACCCGTTCCTCACCGACGGCGACCTCGACCGCGCCGGGCTGTCGAACGAGGCCGTGCGCCTGCTGAATCCGTTGGCGGTGGGTGACGACGTGTTGCGCACCTCGTTGCGACCCGGGCTCTTGAAGGCCGTCGCGTTCAACGAATCGCACCGTCGTCCGGGGGTGGCGTTGTTCGAGGTCGGTCACGTGTATCCGCCGAGCGACGACGTGTTGCCGGCCGAGCACGAGGTGTTGGCGGTGGTGTTGACGGGTCGTGAGGCGCCGGCCGCGGTGGCCGTGTGGCGCGAGTTGGCCTCCGCTATGGGTTGGGGCGCGCGCCTCGACCAGTCCGTGGTGTCGGCGGGCCTGCATCCCACGCGTTCGGCCACGCTGTCGGCCGGTCGTGACGTGGTGGGCATCGTCGGTGAGGTTCACCCCGACGTTCTCGACGCCTACGGCATCTCCCAACGCGTGGCGGTCCTCGAAGTGAACCTCTCGTTGTTGCTGGCCTCCGAGCCCAAGGTGGCGCAGTGGAAGCCGACGAGTCGCTTCCCCTCCAGCGACATCGATCTGGCGTTCACCGTGCCGACCTCGGTGACGGCCGAGAAGATCGAGAAGTCGTTGCGACAGAACGCGGGCGCATTGTTGGTGGACATCGCGTTGTTCGACGTGTACCGAACCGACGCGTCGGCCGAGTCGCGTAGTTTGGCGTTCCGTCTGCGTTTGCAGGCCAACGACCGCACCCTCACCGACGCCGACGTGGCCGAGGTGCGCGACAAGTGCATCGCCGGCGCGAAGAAGCTCGGCGCTCAACTTCGTTAGTTCGTGTGGGGCCTCATGCGGAAGGCGTCGATCATGAATCGGCGGTACTCGTCGTCGGTGATGGCGTTGTCGTCCAACAGCGAGTTGTAGAACAGGTTGGAGTTCATCAACACCACGAACACCACGCGTCGGTCGAACGATTCCCCGGGGGCCAGACGTCGGTCGACGATGTCGCAGGCCTCCACCCAGCGGGGCCACACGGCTTGGGCGATCTCGGCCAGGCGATCGCGCAACCCCTTGTTCACGGTGGCCACGGCCAGGATCTGCGAACGCAACAACGACTCCTCACGAGCGGCCACCTTGCTGGGCAGGGGGAGGATGTCCACGATGTCGGGAACGGTGATGGAGGCCATCGACGACAGAGCGGCCAGCGATGCCTCGATGTTCTTGGTGGCGATCTCCTGGAAGATGAGCGCCAACACGTCGGCGAGCAAACCGTCGCGGTCGTCGAAATGTCGGTAGATCTGGGTGACCGAACAGTTGGCGCGTTTGGCCACGCGGGTGACACGGAGTCCCAGGATTCCGAAGGAGCGGATGTCCTCCAGCGCGCTGGCGCGAATGCGGTCGGGTAGCGATGTGGGTGAACCGAGGTCGGGGGACTGCGAGGACATCGCCATAAGTGTGCCGTACAAATCGGTGGCGACGTGTGAAATTGTTTTTCTGAATTCCCCGGTGCCTCGTCGAGGTGTCCGCGTCAGTTCAGCGACACGTCCGCAGGACAGTCGGCCAACCACGCCACCTCGCCGCGTTGACGCGCGAGCACGGTGCGCCACAGCCGTTCGGGTTCGTCGGTGAACACGTCACTGGCCAGAGCCGTCAGCACGATCCACGCACCCATCTCCAGTTCGCCGTCGAGTTGCTGCGGACCCCAACCGGCGTATCCGTGGAAGATGCGCACCTTGGTCGGCGTGGTCTCCATCGTGGAGGGATCCTCGTCGAGGTCGACGGGCTCGACGCACTCGACGGATTCGATCACCTGACCGTCGGGGGTGATGGTGGGCACCAGGCCCAGCCCGATCAGGGCCTGCGGATCGACGGGCCCGCCGCGGAACATGATGCGCGGGTCGATCAGGTGCGCCCACGCGTCGATCTCGATGTCCAGTGGCTCGCTGGGCCGGTTGATCACCAGACCCAACGCCCCGCCCTCGTTGTGGTCCAGCATGAACACCACGGAGCGGTCGAAGTTCGGGTCGCCCAACGGTGGGGCGGCCACCAGCAGTCGCCCACGGGTGGAGGGAAGGGAGAATCCCGAACTCACCCCGTCATGCTTCCACGGCGGGGTCCCCGACAGCTATCGTTGTATTCCCATACATGGTTCCGTATGATCATACGTATGGCCCCGTCAGACACATCCTCGCCGTTGTCGGTCACCCCTCGGCGCGCCGGCATCATCGGCGCCTCCGGCTACACCGGGGTGGAGCTGATGCGTCTCATCGCCGGTCACCCGGGCCTCGACCTGGTCATGGCCACCGGTGACACGCAGGCCGGAAGCCGTGTCGCGGACCTCTATCCCAGCGTCTCGGCGCGGTACCCGGACCTCGTGTTCGGCTCGTCCGATCTGGACACAGTGGTGTCGGCCGCCAACGGACTGGACGTGGTGTTCCTGGGTTTGCCGCACGAGGCCAGCATGGCCATCGCCCCCGCTCTCGTCGGCAAGGTCGGTTGCGTCGTCGACCTGTCGGCCGCGTTCCGTATGAAGGACGCGTCGGTGTACCCGACGTGGTACGGCTTCGAGCACGATCAGCCCGGGTTGTTGGCCGAGGCCGTGTACGGGTTGCCCGAATTGCACCGCGACGCATTGAAGGGTGCGCGCCTGGTGGCCACTCCCGGTTGCTACGTCACCGCGGCCACGTTGTGTCTCGCGCCGTTGGTTCGTCGCGGATTGGTGCGGAACTCGGGAATCATCGTCGACGCGGCCAGTGGCGCCTCCGGGGCCGGTCGCGCGCTGAAGCACGGCAGCTTGTTCGGATCGGTGAACGAGGACATGAACGCGTACGGGTTGCTCGATCACCGGCACACGCCCGAAATGCAGGATCAGATCGGAGCGCAGTTGTTGTTCACGCCGCACCTGGCGCCCATGAACCGCGGAATCCTCGCGACGTGTTACGCCACGCCGGCGTCGAGCACTTCCACCGACGACCTCCTGAACGCGCTCGCCGACTTCTACGTCGACGAGCCCTTCGTGGTGGTGTCCGAACGTTCGCCGTCCACCAAGGCCACGTTGGGATCGAACGCCGTGCACATCACCGCGCGACACGACGCGCGCACCAATCACGTCGTCGTCATCGGCGCTCTCGACAATCTCTGCAAAGGGGCGTCGGGTGGGGCGGTGCAGGCGGCCAACGTCGCCCTCGGTCTCCCCGAGACCGCGGGCCTGACCTCGATCGGGGTGTATCCGTGAACGTGAAATCCATCAATCCCGAGGTGCGGGCCTCCGTCCTCATCGAGGCCCTGCCGTACATCCGTCGGTTCGCCGGTAAGACGGTGGTCGTCAAGTACGGGGGCAACGCTCTGGCGGGAGCCACCGAATCCGACGCCCTGGCATTGTTCGCCGAGGACATCGTGTTGATGCGGCTCGTGGGTCTGAAGCCCGTCGTGGTGCACGGCGGCGGACCGCAGATCAGCGATCTCATGTCACGACTCGGCAAGGTCACCGAGTTCCGCGACGGCTTGCGGGTCACCGATTCCGAGACGGTCGACATCGCCCGCATGGTGCTGAGCGGACAGGTCAATCCCCAGATCGTCGCGGCCATCAACGTGCACGGACGCTTCGCCGTGGGTGTCAGCGGAGAGGACGCCTCGTTGATCACCGCCTCGGCGAAGAATCCCGACCTCGGATTCGTCGGCGAGGTCGACCGCATCAACCCGGGCATTCTCCATCGACTGCTCGACGACGAGTTCATCCCGGTCGTGGCCACCATCGGAACCGACGCCAGCGGTCAGGCGTACAACATCAACGCCGACACCGTGGCCGGCGCCATCGCCGAGGCGTTGGGGGCCGAGAAGTTGGTGTACCTCACCGACATCGAGGGTCTGCGACGCGTGGTGGACGACCCGAACAGCCTCATCCGTCAGACCAGCCCCGACGAACTGGACGATCTCATGGCCGACGGCACCATCGCCGGGGGGATGATCCCCAAGGTGGAGAGTTGCGTGCGCGCCGTGCGCGGGGGTGTTCGGCGGGCCCACATCCTCGACGGCCGCATTCCGCACGTTCTGTTGCTCGAGCTCTTCACCGACGCCGGCATCGGCACCATGGTCGAGAGCGCCTACAAGAAGGTCCCATCATGAGTTCTCACGCTTTCGACACCGCCGGACTCGACCGGTGTCCGTTCATGCCGGTGTTCGGCGCGCCGGCGGTCATGTTCGAGCGGGGGAGCGGAACCGAGCTGTTCGACTCGAACGGCAAGCGGTATCTGGATTTCCTGTCGGGCATCGCCGTGGTGTCGCTCGGACACGCGAATCCGGTCGTGGCGGCCGCCGTGAGCGAACAGATGAATCGGCTCGTCCACGTGAGCAACTTCTTCGCCAACGACGCGGCCACCTCGGCCGCCGTCGCGGTGAACACCTTGCTGCGCGAGGCCACCGGAGCCACCGGTCAGGTGTTCTTCTGCAACAGCGGCGCCGAAGCGAACGAGGCCGCCATCAAGTTGGCGCGCAAGTTCGGCGGTCGCGGGCGGCACGTGGTGGTCAGCGCGTTGGGGAGTTTTCACGGTCGCACCTTGGCCGCGCTGGCCGCCACCGGCCAGCCCGCCAAGCACGAACCGTTCCAGCCCATGCCCGACGGGTTTCGTCACGTGCCGTTCGGGGACCTCGACGCGTTGCGGGCGACGATCGATGCTTCGTGCGCGGCCGTGCTCATCGAGACGGTCCAGGGTGAGGGCGGCGTCATTCCTGCCTCCGCGGAGTATCTGCGGGGTATTCGGCAACTGTGCGACGAGCGCGGAATGCTGATGATGATCGACGAGGTGCAGACCGGCTTCGCGCGCACCGGTGAGTGGTTCGGTTTCCAGCACGCCGGCATCGTCCCCGACGTCGTCACCATGGCCAAGGCCATGGGCAACGGTTTCCCCGTGGGAGCGTGTTGGGCCCGCACCGAGGTGGCGGCGGTCTTCCAGCCGGGCGATCACGGCAGCACCTACAGCGGAACGGCCATCGCCGGTGCCGCGGTGAACGCGGTCATCTCCGAGATGCGGCGGCTCGACGCGCCCGCCATGGCGCGCACCAAGGGTGAACATCTGGCGTCCGCACTCGAGAAGTTGGACGGCGTGGTCGCCGTGCGGGGCCAGGGACTGTTGCGGGCCGCCGATCTCGGCGCCCGTGACGCCAAGGCCGTTTACGTGGAGATGTTGAACCGCGGAGTCGTCATCAACGCGGTGAACGCCAACTCGTTGCGACTCGCCCCGCCGTTGACCGTGTCCATCGCCGAGATCGACGAGATGGTGTCCGTGCTGGACGCCGTCCTCGCCGACGGAATCGGAGTCACCTCATGAGCATTCGCAGCCTGTTGAACGTCACCGACCTGAGCGTCGACGAACTGGCGACGGTGTTGAAATTGTCGCAACGCGAACCGGCCTCGCTCGGTCGACCCCTGGCGTCGTCCTCCGGTCTGCCCCTCGGTGCGGCTCTCATCTTCGAGAAGCCGTCCAACCGCACCCGGCACAGCATGGAAATGGCCGTGGTGCAGTTGGGAGGACATCCCGTGTACACGCGCGGTGAGGAGGTCGGCTTCGACACCCGCGAACCGGTCGAGGACATCGGTCGCATCCTCAGCGGTTACCACGGCATCGTCGCCGCCCGGGTCTTCTCGCATTCGGTCGTCGAGCGCCTGCGGGCCTCGTGTTCGGTGCCGGTCGTGAACATGTTGTCGGACGTGTCACATCCGTTGCAGGGTCTGGCCGACGCCCTCACGATGGTGAACGAGTTCGGCGTCCTCGCCGGTCGTACCGTCGCCTACGTGGGCGACTACAACAACGTGGCCCGCTCGCTCGGCGAGGTGTGCGTGATGTCGGGCGCGCACTATCGCTTGGCGTGTCCCGTCGGTTATGACGCATCGGATGACGAGTTGGCGCGACTTTCGTCGCTCGGAGCGGGTTCGGTCGAACAATCCACCGACCCCGTCGTCGCCGTTCGCGGAGCCCACGCAGTGCACACCGACACCTGGGTGTCCATGGGGCAGGAGGCCGAGAAGGCCGAAAGGCTGGGAATCTTCGGCGCCTACACCGTGACCGAGTCGCTCATGTCGCGGGCATCGGGCGATGCCGTCTTCATGCACTGCCTGCCGGCCTATCGCGGTTACGAGGTGGAAGCCTCCGTCATCGACGGCGCCGCCAGTCGGGTGATCGAGCAAGGCCACAACCGACTCCATTCCGCGCGCGGCGCGATGGCCTTCTTGTTGGGGGTGAAGTGATGTCATCCAAGGCCCATCGGCAGCAGTTGATCGCCTCGCTCATCGCCAAGTACGCCGTCACCAATCAGCCCCAACTCGTCGACCTGTTGGCGCAGGACGGGGTGACCGCCACGCAGGCCACCGTCTCTCGGGATCTCGAGGATCTGGGTGCGGTGAAGGTGCGCGTGCCCGGTGGCGACACCGTGTACGCCATCCCCGAGTTCGCGCCGGCGCGGCTGGCCCCCGAGGATCAACTGCGACGGGTGATGGGCGAGTGGGTCGCCGAGGTCACCCACAGCGGGCCGATGGTGGTGGTGCGCACGCCGCCGGGTTGTGCCCACGTGGTGGCATCGGCGCTCGATCGCAGTGGCATGCCCGAGATCGTGGGAACGGTCGCCGGCGACGACACCATCTTCTGCGTGGCCGCCGAACACTTCGGCGGTGTGAACCTGGCCGCCATTCTGCGTGATCTGGCCGGTCTCAAGCCGACGACGTCGGGAGGAACGAAGTGAACCAGGACGATTCCAAGACGCTGTGGCACGGTCGGTTCGCCGGCGGGCCCGCCGACGAGTTGATGGCGTACACGGTCAGCCTTCCGTTCGACCGCCGCTTGTGGCGCGACGACATCGCGTGCTCGCGGGCGCACGTCACCGGACTCGCGCACGTGGGCATCTTGACCGTCGCCGAACGCGACGCCGTGTTGACGGCCCTCGCCACCGTCGAGTCCGAGATGGCCGACGACACCTTCGTGTTCGCGAGCGGCGACGAGGACATCCACACCGCCGTGGAGCGTCGGGTCACCGAGATCTGCGGTGCCCCCGGCGCGAAGTTGCACACCGGTCGCAGCCGCAACGATCAATCGGTCACGGGTTTGCGGCTCTGGTGCAAGCGCGAGGTGCCACTGGTGGCCGCGCGCATCGTGGCGCTGCAGGAGGTTCTGCTGGATCGGGCCCGCGAGGCCGGAGTGGGGGACGACGCCGTCTATCTGCCCGGGTACACGCACGTGCAACGGGCCCAACCGGTGCTGTTGGCTCATCATCTGCTGGCTCACGGGTGGGCGTTCGGTCGCGACATCGAGCGACTGCTCGACGCTCTCGAGCGCGCCGACGTGTCGCCGTTGGGCGCGGGCGCGTTGGCGGGTTCGTCGTTGCCCCTCGACCCGGATTTCACCGCGCGCGAGCTGGGTTTCGCGCGGGCCTTCGACAACTCGCTCGACGCGGTCAGCGATCGTGACTTCGTGGCCGAGATCCTGTTCGCGTTGTCGTTGGTGGCCGTCCACCTCTCGCGCATCGGCGAGGAGTGGGTGCTGTGGACCAGTGACGAGTTCGGCTTCGCGGTGCTCGACGACGCGTACGCCACCGGTTCGTCCATGCTCCCGCAGAAGAAGAACGCCGACATCGCCGAGTTGGCCCGGGGCAAGGCGGGTCGCGTCATCGGTGATCTGACCGGACTGCTCACCACGCTCAAGGGTCTGCCGCTGGCCTACAACCGTGATCTGCAGGAGGACAAAGAGCCGCTGTTCGACGCCGTGGATCAGGTGTCGTTGGCGTTGTCGGCGTTGGCGGGCATGATCGCCACGGCGCGCTTCGTGCCCGAACGAATGCGCAGTGCCGCCGACGCACCCACCATGGCCGCCACCGATCTGGCCGAGTACCTCGTGCGCGCGGGAACGCCGTTCCGTGACGCGCATGCCGTCGTCGGAGCGTTGGTGCGTCGTTCGCTCGCGGGCGAGGGCGCACTGGTCGATCTGGTTCGGGACGAACCGCTTCTCGGTCCCGAGGCGGCCGCATTGGTGGCGCCCGGTGTCGGGGTTCGAATGCGCACCACGCCCGGCGGTGCGGGTCCGCGCCCGGTGGCGGTGCAGATCGAGACCTTCGAGTCGGCGCTCCAGCAGTGGAAGCAGGCGATCGGATGAACACCCGTCTGTTCGGTGAGGTTCTGGTGACGATGCTCGTCATCCTCGACCCACCCGGCAACGTGCCCATCTTCCTCGCGGTCACACGTCAGCTGTCGAACAAGGAGAGACACCGCGCCGCGTTCCTCGCGGTGGGCACCGCGTTCCTGGTGATCTCGTTGTTCGCCATCGGTGGCCAGACCATTCTCGATTACCTGCACGTGTCGGTGCCCGCATTGCAGGCTGCCGGTGGACTGCTGTTGCTGTTGGTGGCGTTGCAGTTGCTCTACGGCAAAGGTGGCGAGGACGGCTACGTCGAGGCCACACCGGAGCAGCGCACGTCGATCGCCCTGGTGCCGCTGGGCACTCCGCTCCTCGCGGGTCCCGGGGCCATCGTGGCCACCATCGTCTTCTTCAGTCGGGCCGACGGTGCCGGCGAGTGGTTCACCGTGGTGGGAGGAACGGCGGTCGCACTGTTCATCTCACTGTTGGCTCTTCGCTTCAGTGGCATCGTCCAGCGCATCGTGCGTCCCACGGGCGTGTTGTTGCTGGCCCGCGTGGCCGGAATGATCCTGGCCTCGGTGGCCGTGCAGATGATCGCCGACGCCGTGACCGAGTTCGTGCGCGCCGGCGCGGAGAAGATGTAGCCGTGCCGTACCGACAGTCCATCCGGGTCCGCTACGGCGAGTGCGACATGCAGCGCGTGGTGTTCAACGCCAACTATTTCGTCTACTGCGACGACGTGGTGGACTCCTGGACGCGCGTGGCCCTGGCCGACGAGTTGAGAGCGGCGGGCAGCAGCACCGACCTGCACGCCATCGGCTTCGACTTCATGTTGAAGAACACCAATCTCACCTGGCACGCGCCGGTGAGATTCGGCGACACCATCGACATGACCGCGTCGGTCTCGCGTTGGGGAAACAGCAGTTTCGACGTGAGCATCAACGGAAGCGTCGGCGGGGAATCCCGGTTCGACGCGGTCATCACCTACGTCAGCATCGACCCCGTGTCGCAACGACCGGCCCCGGTTCCCGACGTCGTGAAGGTCGCGCTCGAGCGTTAGGCGCCCCAGTTCACCCAGTGGCCGTGGGGATGCGTGGTCGCGAGTCGCCGCACCGATCGCCGGCCCCCGCGCCAGGTGACGAGGGTGATGACGGTGATCAGTTCGTCGGAGTCGGCGTGTCCCGGAAGTTCGGGCGTCTCCTTCGGACTCTCGGCGATCACCCAACTCAGGTCCGACGATCCTCCGATGCGATCGAGCACGCCGACGAACTCGGATCGGCGTTCGGGGGAGAGGTAGTTCAGGACCCAACTGGTGGTCACCACCGGGTGGCCGTGATCCCGGGCGCGCTCGACGCCCCCGGCGACGGAGTCGACCGCGTCACCCTTCTCCACGCGGATGTCGTGAACGCGCGCGAGCGCCACCGCCGAACGCAAACGCGCGAAACGCCCCACCTGGTCGGGCCAGACGCAGGCCTCGAGCCAGCGAACCTCTTCGTCGTCACGAACGTCGATGGGTGACGCGTCGATGCCGAGGGACCAGGCGACCTCGGGTGCGCGACGCGGAAGCGGCGGTTCGCCACGAACGTCGCAGTCGATCGTCAACGGTGAATCGGAAGCGATCACACCTCCGGGCCGGACGTCGTATCCGATGTGCGGCGCCAGCAACGTGAGTCCGGCACTGCTGCCAATGTCGACGCGGGCGAGTGATCCGACCTCGTCGTTCAGTATCGCCAGCGGGAAGAGGAACCAGTTGCACCGGCCGATCTCGTTGGTTTGCGTGGAACGCGTTGCCAGCAGTTCCCTCATCGGTTCCGGGCGTGACAGCACGAAGTCGACGAAGTGGTCCGTGACGTCCCCCTCGGGATTCGCCCGATCGAAGTTGGGGTAGTGGCCGGCGAGAGGGTGACTCGGCTCGGCGAGCAGCAGATGGTGCGCGCTGGCGAACAACAACACCGGGACTCGTTGGGTCTCCGGAGTGACCGACATCAGGTCCAGCACATTCGGTTCGCGGGAGACCCGTTCGGCGATGCGTGCGTACAACGGAGCACCCACCTCGAACGCCCGGGCGAACTCTGCGAATCGTCGCGCGAGGTCGTCCACGAGTCGACTATAGGTGGATCGTGTCGTCGCGGAAAAGAGACCCGACCACGAAATGAAACCCGACTCGGGTGCGGATTCTTGCGAGAATGCGGGGGATGACTTCGATCGACCTCCTCGCAGATCTCGATGCCCGTGGACTGATCCACGACTCGACCGACCGCTCCGCTCTGGGCGCGCGACTGGCCGAGGGACCGATCTCCGTGTACGTCGGTTTCGATCCCACCGCCGATTCGTTGCACGCCGGCAACCTCCTCGGTCAGGTGATGTTGCGTCGTTTCCAGTTGGCGGGACACAACCCGGTGGTGTTGGCCGGCGGGGCCACGGGCATGGTCGGAGATCCCGGTGGGCGAAGTGAGGAGCGCAACCTGCTCGATCGGGAGACGCTCGCCCACAACGTGCGTTGCGTGAAGTCGCAATTGGAACGCATCCTCGACTTCGACGGCCCGCACGCCGCGCGTCTCGTCGACAACGCGGATTGGACCGCACCCATGAGTGCTCTCGAGTTCCTGCGCGACGTCGGCAAGCACTTCACCGTGAACCAGATGGTCGCCAAGGAATCGGTGCGCGCCCGCATGGAGAGCGAGAACGGCATCAGCTACACCGAGTTCAGTTACATGTTGTTGCAGGCGAACGACTTCCGCCATCTGTGCGAACACGAGGGTGTGGAGATGCAAATGGGCGGATCGGACCAGTGGGGCAACATCACCGCCGGGACCGACCTCATTCGCCGTCGACTCGCGCGCACCGCGTACGGACTCACGTGGCCCTTGCTCACGCGCAGCGACGGACAGAAGATGGGCAAGTCGGTGCACGGCGCGTTGTGGCTCGATCCGAACAAGACGAGTCCGTATCAATTCCGTCAGTATTGGATCCAGTTGCCCGACGAGGATGTGGAGCGCTTCCTTCTGCAACTCACGCTTCGTTCCGTCGACGAGATTCGCGCGCTCGTCGCCGAACACACCTCCGACCCCGGTCGTCGTGTCGCGCAACGCGCGTTGGCGCACGACGTGACCGCGTTGGTTCACGGTGAGGCCGCCGAGGCCGCGGCCGCCGAGGCCGCCGGCGTGTTGTTCGGGGGAGACCCCACCGTGGCGTCGGCCGACGCGCTCGGTGTGGTGGCCCGCGAGGTGCCCGCGACCGTCATGTCGCGGTCCGGTCTGGACGATCTGGTGGCGATCCTGAACCAGACCGGGCTGGCCTCGTCCAACGGCGATGCCCGCCGCGGGCTGCAGCAAAAGGCCTTCCGGGCCAACGGACGCCCGCTCGAGGCGGAAAACTCCTTGTCGGAGGTGGGTTTGCTGCACGGCCGCTATATCCTGCTGCGCAAAGGCAAGACGAACTTCCACCTGCTGGACGTCACCGACTAGCCCCTCGGGAAATTTCTCCAAGAAGTTTGCCCGGCGGGTTGATGGTGCCCGGCATGGTCGCTAGATTTGCCCCTCGCCCCCAAAGGCCGTTCGCGGCCGAACGGGGCAACTGGCACCAACATGCTGGTCCCCGGGTTCGTCCCGCGGCCGGAATGCGTGCCCGAGCCACGGCTCCTTGAAAACGGAAGAGAAGACTGAACGCCAGTGCGGGCAGTCATTCGGAGGGTGTGGCTTTGCCATTCCCGACGGAGAGGCTGTCTGTCAATTCACCATGGTCGAGCGATCGATCGTGGAACAAAAACAAATCGTCGAGCTTGTCTCGACAGAGCGGATCGCAGTTCGGCACACCTGGGCTATTCCCCCGGGTGGAATTGCGCTCTAACTCAATGAACGCAGTCGTTTCGTGAGCAATCGCGAGATGGCGAGTTCTTGACGGAGAGTTTGATCCTGGCTCAGGACGAACGCTGGCGGCGTGCTTAACACATGCAAGTCGAACGAGGTCCATGCAGTAGCAATACTGCGGAAGACCTAGTGGCGAACGGGTGAGTATCACGTGAGAAACCAACCCCGGTCTTTGGGATAACAGTTGGAAACGACTGCTAATACCGAATGCCGTCGTTGCCTCGCATGGGGCGATGACGAAAGGGCTACCGGATCGGGACGGTCTCGCGGCCTATCAGCTTGTTGGGGAGGTAACGGCTCACCAAGGCTTCGACGGGTAGCTGGTCTGAGAGGATGATCAGCCACACTGGGACTGAGACACGGCCCAGACTCCTA
>WLEG01000270.1 GCA_009704425.1 Actinomycetota bacterium
CGACGTGTATCACGAGGGCATCAGTCGCATCACCGCGGCCGACATCGCGGTGGCCAAACGACTCGGGTACGTCGTCAAGTTGCTCGGTATCGCCGAGCGCGACGATGTCACCGGTGAGATCGCGGTGCGTGTGCACCCGGCGATGGTTCCCCTTCACCATCCGCTGGCCAGCGTGCGTGAGAGCTACAACGCCGTCTTCGTCGAGGGCGGAGCCGTCGGTTCGCTGATGTTCTACGGTCGCGGTGCCGGCGGCGGACCCACGGCCAGCGCGGTGCTCGGTGACGTGATCGACGCCGCCGTGAACCTGTCGAAGGGCACCCATGGCACCATCGGCGCCTTCTCCAAGGCCGTGGTGCGACCGATCGACGAGACCAGCGCGGAGTACTTGCTGTCCCTCGAAGTGGCCGACAAGCCGGGCGTGTTGCACGCGGTCACCGGAGTCTTCGCCCGCAACGGCGTCAGCATTCGCGCGGCCGAGCAGGAGGGCATCGGCGCCGATGCCCGTCTGGTCTTCATCACCCACGACGCCAAGGAGTCCGCGGTGCAGGCGACCGTGCGCGAGTTGCGCGAGCTCGACGTGGTCAGTCGGGTGGGCGGATTGTTGCGCGTGGTCGGTTCCTGACGAGGCGATGAACATGCGATACGTCTCGACTCGTGGGCAGGCGCCCGAACTCGGTTTCGCCGACGTTCTGCTGGCCGGACTCGCCACCGACGGTGGTTTGTACGTGCCGGATCACTGGCCGACGCTTCCGTCGCTGCCCACCGGTTCGTACGCCGATCTGGCGGCGGCCGTGATGGCACCATTCGTCGACGGCGAGATCGACGAGGCCGCCTTCGCGGCGATGTGTCGTGATGCCTACTCCACGTTCCGTCATCCGGCCACCGTTCCCCTGGTGCAGATCGGACCCGACGAGTGGGTGATGGAGCTCTTCCACGGGCCCACGCTGGCGTTCAAGGACGTGGCCCTTCAATTGGTCGGTCGACTCTTCGATCACGTTCTCTCGGCTCGTGGTGAACGCGTGATGATCGTGGGTGCCACCAGTGGCGACACGGGCTCGGCGGCCATCGACGGTGTGAAGAGTTGCGACAACGTCGACATCGTCATCCTGTACCCGCAGGGTCGGGTGAGCGACGTTCAGCGCCGACAGATGACCACCGTCGACGCCCCGAACGTTCACACCGTGGCCATCGACGGCACCTTCGACGATTGTCAGGACCTGGTGAAGGCCATGTTCAACGACGCCGCGTTCCGAGGCGACATGAACCTCTCCGCGGTGAACAGCATCAACTGGGCGCGCGTGATGGCGCAGATCGTCTACTACGTGGCCGCGTCGGACGCGTTGGGGGATCAACCCGTGTCGTTCAGCGTTCCCACGGGGAACTTCGGCAACGTGTTGGCCGGCTGGATCGCCCGCGAGATGGGCGTGCCCGCGCACTCGCTCATCGTCGGAAGCAACACCAACGACATCCTCACGCGTTTCTTCGAATCACAGGCGATGGTGGCCGACGGTGTGGTGCCCACCCTCAGCCCGTCGATGGACATTCAGGTGTCGTCGAACTTCGAACGACTGTTGTTCGAGATGAACGATCGCGACGGGGGAGCGACGGCCGATCAGATGGCCCTGTTCCGTACGAGTGGTCGCATGAGCGTGGAAGCCGATCAATACGCGAACTGGATCGAGCCGGTCTTCCGCGCCGCGCGCAGTGACGACGCCGACACGTTGGCCACGATGGCGTCGGTGTATCGCGAGTCGGGGATGTTGATCGACCCCCACACCGCCGTCGGGGTGTCGGCGGCGCGACGTCAGCGCGAGGCCGGCGTGCCGGTGGTGACCATGGCCACGGCCCATCCGGCCAAGTTCCCCGACGCGGTGAAGAAGGCCACCGGCGTGCATCCCGCACTGCCCGAACATCTCTCTGACCTGCTGGAACGCCCCGAACGCACCACGCCTCTGCCGAACGATCTGGCACGGGTGCAGGCCTTCGTGCGCTCGGTCGCCCGTCGCTGAAACGGCCGATTCGGCGGGGATACGTTGCCAACCACCCCCGCCGTGGCTATGGTCTGACTGTCTGGAATCCCAGACCGCACGAGTCTCCGCCTGGTGACAGAACCTGGGTTGGTCCGTGTGTGTTCCCCTCACTGGCGTTGGGATCGCCGGTGGTCGTGCCCTCACCGCACATCGCCGCATACCCCCGCCTGAAAGCAGGTTCTCGTGGCCGCAGACGCACTCGAAAAGTCGGTGCTCGAATCGAAGGACAAGGAGCAGTTGGTCGCCATCGCGACCGCACTCGGCATCAAGGCCGGTCCTCGGGCGAAGAAGGAAGACATCATCACCAAGATCCTCGACACCGTCGGTGGACCCGCCGAGGCCGAGGCTGCGCCGGAGAAGCCCAAGCGGGGTCCGGGTCGTCCGCCCAAGGCGCGCCCGACCGATGATGTCGCGTCCGCGGAGACATCGGATGGCGAGCCGTCCGACGACAAGAAGGCTCCCGCGGCCGCGGCCGCGCCCGAGGTGATCCTCGGACCCGACGGCGAGCCGCTGGCCGAATGGGAAGCCGAACTGGTGCGCCAAGGCGTGTCCACCGTGGCCGATCTCACCGGTGGCGAGTCCGCACCGGCGGGCGAGCAGCGTCAACAGCGCGACGGAAACCGTGACGGAAACCGTGATCGCAACCGTGATCGCAACGGCGATCGCAATGGCAACGGCCAGCGCGACGGCAACAACCGTGACGGCAACCGCGATCGATTCGAGGGTGAGGGACGCAATCGTCGTCGTCGCCGTCGGGGCAAGGGCGGACGCGACGAAGGACCGCAGGGCGAGGATCGTGACGGCAACTACGAGCAAAACGGATACCAAGGTGGCGAGCCCGTGGTCCAGGAGTCGGTGCCGGTCGAGGGGTATCTCGATCTGCGCGACGAGGGCTACGGATTCCTGCGCGTGCGCGGATTCCTGCCCAGCCGCGACGACGCCTACATCTCGGTGAAGCAGACCCGTCAGTACGGATTGCGCAAGGGTGACCACGTCACCGGAATCGCCCGCACGGCCGGCCGCAACGAGAAGAACCCGGCTCTGCTCGAGATCAACACCGTCAACGGCGGTTCGCCCGACAAGGCCAAGGATCGTCCGCGCTTCGAGGATCTCACCGCTCTGTTCCCCGACGAGAAGCTGCGTCTGGAGAGTCCACTCGACCCGGGCAACATGACCGCGCGCATCATCGACCTCATCTCGCCGATCGGAAAGGGTCAACGCGGCATCATCGTGTCGCCGCCCAAGGCCGGCAAGACCACCATCATGAAGGAGATCGCCACCGCGATCGAGCGCAACAATCCGGAAGTGCAGTTGATGGTGTTGCTCATCGACGAGCGTCCCGAGGAA
>WLEG01000271.1 GCA_009704425.1 Actinomycetota bacterium
CCCATGCGGGCTGCGGGTGTCCGGCCATGCGACGCAACGCGGGGCGCGCCAACAACTCGAAGCTGACGAGCGAACTGACCGGGTTGCCCGGCAGACCGAACACCGGCACCGCGCCTCCACGCTCGTTCGTGAGCAACCCGAACGCGAACGGCTTGGCCGGCTTGATGGCGATCTGCATCCACCGCATGTCGGCGATGCGCGACAACACGGCCTTCACCACGTCGTAGTCGCCCATGCTCACACCACCACTGGTGACGATGGCGTCGCAGTCGTTCGCGGCGCTACGCAACACGGCCTCCAGAACCGCCTCGTCGTCGCGCACGATGCCGTGGTCGACGGCATCCGCACCGCATTGGTCCACCAGACCGACCAGCATCGACCGGTTGCTCTCGCGGATCTGACCGGGGGCCAACGCCGAACCATCGTCGATCAACTCGTCGCCGGTGGACAACACCGCCACCCGCGGACGATGGTGCACCAGTGCCGTGCGGGCGTTGATACTGGCCAGCACCGCCGCCACCGCCGGCGTGATGGTGGTCCCGGCGGAGAACACCGTGTCGCCGACGCGAACGTCGTCCCCCACCGCACGGACACCGTCGCCGGCCTTGGGTGCCTTCAACACGCGCACGGACTGCGTGCCGTCGAGCACGGATCGATCACCGTCGAACTCGGTGTCCTCGACCATCACCGAGCAGTCCGCGCCCGCGGGCATGGGTGCTCCGGTCATGATGCGAACCGCACAACCGGATTCGACGATCACGTGGGCGCCGGCACCCGCGGCGATCTCACCCGTGACCTTGAGTGCGACCGGATTCTGCGTGGAGGCACCGACCACGTCGGACGCCCGCACCGCGTAACCGTCGACGGCCGTGTTGGCGAACGGAGGCACGTCCTCGGCGGACACCACGTCGGCGGCCAACACCGCGCCCAACACCGACGCGGGGAAGCGACCCGGCAACGTGTTCGCGTTCACCGCACCCGAGGCCGGACAGCGTTGAAGAACGAACGCCCGCGCCTCGTCGATGGGGATCAATCCGCCCGCCATGCCGACGACGGTACCGCCCCGATGGCACACTCGTGGAGTGGAATCCACCTCGTACGCGCATCTGCCCCAGTCCGGGTTCACCGCCCGCTGGGCGGGCCGGGTGGGCGACCTCGACACGTTCGAGGAGTTGTCGGTGTCGCTCGAGAACGAGGCCTGGACCGTGGACGGCCGTGTGACCGTGCCGTCCACCAACCACGGCGACGTGCAGTACGTGTTGCGCTTCTCGGCCACGTGGCAACCGCAACAGATGTTGCTCTTCCGCGACATGGACGAGCCCGACCTCTGGCTGGCCAACGACGGCCGCGGGAAATGGGGCGAGGTCAACGGATCCGTCCGACGCGATCTGGGTGGCTGCGTCGACATCGATCTGCGCTGCAGTCCCTTCACGCGGACGATGGCGATCCGACGTCTGGGTTCCCACATCGGCTCATCGGTCGACGTACATTCGGTGGTGGTGGACCCCGAGACGCTCGACGTCACACGAGCGCGACTGAACTACACCCGACTCGGCGAGCGGCTGTGGTCGGTGCACCGCGACGACGACCTGCCGGCGCACGAGTTCATGGTGGACGAGTACGGACTACCTCTCGACATCGACGGGCACTTCACGCGCGTCGGCTGAGCAACCGTCAGTTCCGACGACGGACTTCGTCCTTCAACCACTCCCGGAACGCCGCGCCGTGCTCGTCGTGATCCGCGGCGGCTTCGACCACCGCCTGCAACCAGCCCAACGGACTGCCGATGTCCCGTCGACCCACGGTGGAGACGACTCCCCACAACGGCTCTCGCGCCGCCTGGGCGGCCAAGGCGTCCGTCAGTTGCAGTTCGCCCGTGGAACCGGGGGTCAACGCGTCGAGGTCGTCGAAGATGTCGGGGGTCAACGCGTAGCGGCCGATGATGGCGAGATCGCTGGGTGCGTCGTCGACGGCCGGCTTCTCCACCACGCCCACGAACGGAAGAGCGTCGAGCCCGCTGACGACACGCGCCTCCCCCACCGGCGACACGATGCCGTAGCGCGACAACTCCGTGCGCGGCATGCGCTTCAACGCCACGGCGCCGACCCCGGTGTCATCCAACACGCGCGTCAGACCCGCCAGCAACGAGGAGTCCGACATCAGCTCGTCGGGCAACATCACGAAGAAGGGGCGATCACCCACGGCGTCGCGGGCACAGGCCACGGCGTGACCCAAACCGAGGGGCCGATCCTGGAACGCGAACGAGACACGGATGTCGTTGCCGTATCGGCGCAACTGGTCGGCGACCGCACCCCGACCCTGACGCTGGAGCGACTCCTCCACCGCGGCGTCGGGCGCGAAGTACTGCTCGATGGCGGGCTTGGAACGGCTGGTGACGATCACCAGATGATCGACCCCAGCACCAACCGCTTCGTCGACGATCAACTGCAACGCGGGCCGTTCGACGATGGGCAAGAGTTCCTTGGGCACCGCCTTGGTGGCCGGCAACATGCGCGTGCCCATGCCGGCGGCGGGAACCACCGCGGTGGTGATCACGCTCGTGCCTCGACCGTGCCGGGCGTCGGTGCGGTGTTCGCCATGGTCCGACTCTAGACTTCTGCCTCCGGAGAGACCCCTTATGCCTACCTACGTCTACAAGTTCACCGACACCGGCGAGACCATCGAGGTGCACCAGGCCTTCACCGACGACGCCCTCACCGAGTATCCGCACCCGGCCGACGGCACCGTGCGGCCCGTGAAGAAGGTGTTCCAGCCCGTGGGCGTCACCTTCAAGGGCGGCGGCTTCTACAAGACCGATTCGCGCGGTGGCTCGTCGTCGTCCAGCGGTGCCGCGTCGTCCAGCGCGTCGGCGTCGACCGCCTCGGATTCGTCCAGTGGCTCCTCGTCGGACTCGTCGTCGAGCACCACCACCGCCAGCCCGGCGGCCCCGTCAACGCCAGCCTGAGGCCAGCACCACCAACACGCCCACGCCGGCGAGCACGCGGTACACGACGAAGCCGTCGAACGACTTGGTGCGGATCAATCGCATCAGCGCCCACACGGCCAGCCAACCCGAAACGCCGGCGGTGACGACGCCGACGATCATGGGCCACAGCAGCCCATCGGGAATGCCGTCGGAGACGAGACCACCCACCTTCACCACCACCGCACCGGCCGTGACGGGAATGCTGAGCAGGAACGAGAAGCGCGCGGCCGCGTCACGGCTGAAGCCCCGCGCGCGCGCCGCCGACATGCTGATGCCCGAACGCGAGGTGCCCGGGTTGAGCGCGAGCACCTGTGCCGCGCCGATGATCGCCGCGTCACGCAGACCGATCTGTTCGAATGCTCTCTCACCACGGCGACGGTCGGCCC
>WLEG01000272.1 GCA_009704425.1 Actinomycetota bacterium
CAGATGGCGTCCGGCGTTGGGGCGGTCCAACAGCAGGCGACCCGGTGTCTCGAACATGGACGGGTCGTGATTGCCGGCTCCCAGAACGGTGGTGACCACGGTGCCGGGCTCGACGGTCACGCGACCGGAGGCCGTTTCGTAGTGGACGGGGACCATGGGAACCCGCACCGTCTGTTGAACCGGCCCGTCGAAGCGCAACAACTCGTCCACGGCGCGGACACCCATGCCCGGATTCGCGTTCCATGCCGCCAGTTGGTCCGGGTGCCTCAGTAGTGCGTTCACGGAATTGCCGATGAGGTTGACCGTGGTCTCGTGGCCGGCGATGTACAGCAGGACCACGAACGAGATGAGTTCGGCGGCGTCGAGATTGTCTCCGTCGTCCTCCACCGCGATGAGGGCCGACAACAGATCGTCGCCCGGGTGTCGTCGACGATCCTCGATGATCTCGAACAGGTAGGGGATGAGGAGGGCGAACGCGTCGTCCACTTTGGCGAGATCGTCCATGGTGGACGCCGGCTCCAGGGCGAAGGTGATCACCTGGCTCCAGTCGCGAAGTTCGTCGGCGCGATCGACGGGCATGTCGAGGAGGTCGGAGATCACCTGGAACGGAATGGGAAACGCGAGGTCGTCGATGAGCTCGATGCCCCCGCGGGCGTCGGCGCGGTCGAGCACGTCGTCGACGAGTTGCTGGATACGGGGACGCAGGTTCTCGATGGAAGAGGGGGTGAACGCCTTGCTCACCAGACGACGCAACCGCGTGTGGTCGGGCGGGTCGAGGTTCAAGATGGTCTTCGACGAGTTCCGACTACGGCGGCGTTCGCGCTTGGCGCGCGACAGCGGATCCGTCGGCTCGTTCGCGTTGGCCTCGATGTCGCGACTGAAGTCGTTGCTGCGCAACGTGTACGCGACGTCCTCGTAGCGCGTGAGCACGACGGTGTCGCCGACACGGTGCACCGGATCGTGCTGCCGCAGAGCCTCGTAGAACGGATACGGATCGGCCCGGAAGGCCGGGTCGAGCGGTGTGAAGACGGCGAGCGCCGGGTCGGTGGTGCTCATGCGACCTCCTTCATGGCCGCCGCGAGGGCGTCGACGATGCGATCCACCTGATCGTCGTGGATGACGAGAGGCGGACAGAACGCGTTGGTGTCGGTTCCGATGGCGCGGGTGATGACGCCGTGCCGGAGCATGGCGTCGCGCACGGCGAAGGCGTCCACGCCGGCGTGATGGCCGACCGCCCACACGGCGCCGTCGCCACGAACGGAGGCCACGGTTCCATCCGACGCCAACGCAGACAGACCCCGGGCGAGTCGCGCACCCACGTGGTGGGCGCGCTCGAGCAACCCCTCGCGTTTCATGATGTCGAGATTCGTGAGAGCCGCCACGCACGCCGTGGGATGCCCCGAATAGGTGAAGCCGGTGCGTAGGAAGAAGTTCGGATCGCTCTCGAGCGCCGCGCGCACGTCGGGGCCGACGAAGACCCCGCCCAACGGTTGATATCCCGAGGTGACGGCCTTGGCGAAGGTCACCATGTCGGGGCGCACGCCGTAGCGATGGGCCGCGAACCAATGACCGAGACGGCCGAATCCCGAGATGACCTCGTCGTAGATGAGGTGGGCACCGTGCTGGTCGCACAGGCGACGCACGGATTCGAGATAACCCTCCGTGGGCGGATGCACGCCACCGGCTCCTTGCAACGGTTCGACCAACACCGCGGCGATCGTGGAGCCGCGCTGCGACATCAACGAAGCCAGGGCCTCCACGTCGTCGGCGGGTACCTGCACGACGTCTCCCACGTACGGTGCGTACCCCTCGCGGTTGGGGGCGATGCCCTGGGCGCTGGTGCCGCCGTACGCGGTGCCGTGGTAGCCGCGCTGTCGCGAGATGATGAGGGTCTTCTCCGGATGTCCGGCCTGAATGTGCGCCAGGCGCGACAACTTCATCGCCGTGTCCACGGCCTCGGAACCCGACGAGGTGAAGAACACGCGCGATTCGGGCATGGGGGCGATGTCCACCAGGACCTCGGCCAACTGCTCGGCGGGGGCGTTGGTGAACGGGTCGAACGTGGAGTAGGCGGCCAGGGTGCCGGCTTGACGACCGATGGCCGCGGCGATGTCGGAGCGACCGTGTCCCACCGCGCAGTACCAGAGGCTGGCCATGCCGTCGATGTATTCGTTACCCCGGTCGTCGTACACGACCGCCCCTTGACCCCGCACGAGGGTGATGAAGTCGCTCTTGGTGGGCTTGGCGAAGGGATGGAGGAAGGCGGAGGCCATGGGGCAACGGTAGTTCTGTGGTCCGATCGCCGGACGATCACGGACGACTTGCGAACACGAATGAGAATCATTATCATTATCTCATGAACTCACGTTTCCCCTTCCCGGTCGTCGTCGCGTCGTTACTGGCTGTGGTCGCCTGTGGTGGTGACGCCGAATCCGGGGGGACCGGACGTCCGTCGGTGGTGGTGAGCACTCCGATCCTCGGCGCATTGGTCACCGAGATCGTGGGGGATTCCGCCGAGGTGACGGTGTTGATGCCCAACGGTGTCGACCCGCACGGTTGGGAGGCCTCGCCCAAGGAGATCGAGGCTCTGTCGTCGGCCGACGTCGTGGTGATCAACGGTCTGCATCTCGAGGAGTCGTTGGACGAGGCGATCGATGCGGCGCGTGACGGCGGAGTTCGCATCTTCGAGGCGGCCGATCACGTCGACGTGATCGAGCACACGGAGGACGAGTCCGGAGAATCGCACACGGAGGATGAGTCCGGTGAATCGCACTCGGAGGACGAGTCCGAGCATGAGCATGCCGACGGTGACCCGCACATCTGGACCGATGCCGCCGCGATGGCCGACGTGGCGTTGGCCCTGGGTGACGAATTCGCCGAGGCGGGGATCGACGTCGGCGATCGGGCCTCGGTGGTGTACGAACGACTGCTCACGCTCGACAACGATTTGTCGAAGTCGGTCGAAGCGGTGGAGGCGAGCGAGCGGAAGTTGGTGACGGGCCACGAGTCGTTGGCGTATCTCGCGCGACGTTACGGATTCGAGCTCGTCGGTGCCGTGATCCCCGGCCTGTCCAGTGAGTCCGAGGTGTCCGCCGGTGAGTTGGCCGAACTCAAGCAGGTCATCGTGGCCGAGAAGGTCGGCGTGATCTTCTCCGAGGCCGGAACTCCCGACCAGGTGGTCGAGGCCATCGCCGACGAAACCGGCGCGGACGTGGTGGTGCTCGACACGCATCTGTTGCCCGAGGACGGCACCTACGACACCTTCATGACGGAACTGGTATCCGCCATCGTGTCGGCGTTGTCGTCATAACCTCCCCCTGATGTCGCAACTGGTCGACCCGTTCCTCGACAACGTCTTCATGCAGCGGGCG
>WLEG01000273.1 GCA_009704425.1 Actinomycetota bacterium
GTCGCCGGATCGAGGCCGAAGATCTCCAACGTTCCCGAGGTGACCGGGGAGACACCGGCGATCATGCGCATGGTGCTCGACTTGCCGGCACCGTTGGGGCCGAGGAAGCCGAACGACTCGCCGGGCCGCACCTCGACGTCGATACCCCGCACGGCCTCGAACTGGCCGAACTTCTTCGTGAGTGAGCGGGCGCGGATCACCGGTTGTTCGTTCGCGGGCACCGGAACACACTACTTCGGACGACTTCGTGATCGATGAGTAGATTCGGCGTCGTGCCGGTTAGCGACATCATCGTTCGTGACATGACCCTCCTCGATCTGGAGGTCGTGCACGCCATCAACGAGGAGAACGTCCCCGCCGTCGGGCAGGAGACCTTCGACGATCTGCGCGCGATCTTCGGCGTCTGTTCCATCAACCTCGTCGCGGAGATCGATGGTCGGGTTCGCGGTTTCTGCATGGTGATGCCACCCGGTGTGGACTACGGAAGCCCGAACTACCTGTACTTCTGCGATCGTCACGAGGACTTCGTGTATCTCGACCGGGTGGCGATCACCGCCGACTCACAGGGCCGTGGTATCGGGCCGATGCTGTACCGCGAGGTCGAGCGGCGGACCACCGCCCCGTGGTTCGCTCTGGAGGTGAACGTGCAACCACCGAACGAGGGATCGTTGCGCTTTCACGCGCGCGAGGGATTCGTCGAGGTGGACCAACTGGAGACCCGCCCGGGCAAGATCGTCAGCCTGATGATGAAGCCCCTCACCACGTGAGGGCGACCCTCAGCGGCGGTCCGGCAGAAAACGAAAGCGATCGCGGACGGCGGCCACCTCGTCGGCCGAGACGTCGGCGTAGAGGATGGTCTCGCCGGCATCCGTGCCGTCGGCCAGCAGATCTCCGTTCGGTCCGAAGATCTTGCTGTCGCCCGCGTACGACAACGATCCACCCTCGCCGACGCGATTGCAACCGATGACGTAGGCCTGATTCTCGATGGCTCGCGCGCGCAACAACGCCATCCAGTGTTCGCGTCGTGACACCGGCCAGTTCGCGGGAACCAGGTACACGTCGGTGTCCAGAGCGAGACGCCAGAACTCGTCGGCGAACCGCAGGTCGTAACAGACGAACAAACTGACACGCAGTCCGTCGACGTCGATGGTGACGAGATCGTCCCCGGGCCGGACGTGCCGATCCTCGCCGCCGTAGGTGAACGGGTGGATCTTGCGATAACGATCGACACGACCATCGGGCCGCGCCACCACGAGGGTGTTCGCCGGTCGGTGGTCACCGGAGGAATCGGCCATGAGTTCGGGACATGAACCGGCCACCACCACCGAGTGCTTCGACGCCATGAGGCGCAGGAAACCCGAGGAGGGACCGTCGAAGGGTTCGGCGAATCGGGGATCCTCGACGGCGAAACCGGTGGAGAACGTCTCGGAGAGCAACACGAACTCCGCACCACTCGCCGCCGCCTCGGCGATTCGTGGTTCGAGTCGTGCGAAGTTGGTCTCGCGATCGCACCACGCGATGTCGTGCTGAACGGCGGCGAATCTCACGACGCTGCTCCCATCAGTCGCTCGACCGCTTCGTCGATGACCTCGTCGCGCTTGCAGAAGGCGAATCGCACCAGATGTCGGCCTTCGCTCTCATGCGCACGATCGTAGAAGACCACGTTCGGGATGCCCACCACCCCGCAGCGGTCGGGAAGCTCACGACAGAACGCGTAGCCGTCCCCGTCCTCACGCAACGACCGGATGTCGACGGTCACGAAGTACGTGCCCCGCGGTGTGTAGGCCTCGAATCCGGCCGCCACGAGACCCCGCATCAATCGGTCCCGTTTCCGTCGAAGATCGGAGGCGAGACCGACGAAGTACTCGTCGGGAAGTCGCAGGCCCACCGCGATGGCGGGCTGGAACGGACCCGACGACACGTAGGTCAGGAACTGCTTGGCCGCCCGTGCCGCGGCCACCAGCTTCGCCGGGCCACAGATCCAACCCACTTTCCAGCCGGTGGTGTTGAAGGTCTTGCCTCCACTGCTGATCACGAGCGTGCGTTCCCACATACCGGGCAGGGTCGCGATCGACACGTGCTCGGCATCGTCGTACACCAGATGTTCGTACACCTCGTCGGAGACCACGATCAGATCGTGTTCGACGGCCAGGTCGGCGATGGCCCGTAGTTCCTCGCGATCGAGAACCGCGCCGGTCGGATTGTGCGGGGTGTTGAGCAGGATCATGCGCGTCCGCGGTGTCACCGCGGCGCGCAACGCGTCGACGTCGAGACGATAAGACGGCGGGCGCAACGTGACGGGACGGGTGATCGCGCCGGCCAACGCGATGCACGCCTGATAACTGTCGTACATGGGCTCCAGCAGAACGACCTCGTCACCGGTCTCGAGAATGCCCAGCAGTGCACCGGCGAGTGCCTCGGTGGCCCCCGCGGTGACGAGCACCTCGCCGTCGGGGTCGTAGCGAAGTCCGTGGAAACGACTCTGGTGCTCCGAGATGGCCATGCGAAGGTCGGCGACACCGGGACCGGGTGGGTACTGGTTCTGACCCGAACGAATGGCGTCGACAGCCGCCTCGAGAACCTCCGGCGGTCCGTCGTAGTCGGGGAAACCCTGACCCAGGTTGATGGCTCGCTTCTCGGTGGCCAGGGCCGTCATCTCGGCGAAGATCGTGGAACCGAAACCGCGCAGACGACTGGTGAGATACGCGTCGTGTTCCCGGGCCATGTCCCAAGGCTAGGCGCGCGCGGGCGTCAGCCGAGTTCCGATTCGACGGCGTCGAGCAGACCACTCGCACCGAATCGGAATGTCTCGGGAGTGGCCCAATCCGGTCCCATGATCCGATCGGCGATGGCGAGGTACCGAGCCGCCTCGGCGACGGTGCGGATCCCCCCGGACGGCTTGATCCCCACGCGCCGGTCGATGCGGGGTGATTCGCGCAACACCGACAACATCGTCTCCACCGCTTCGGGCGTGGCCGACACCGGCGTCTTGCCGGTGGAGGTCTTGATGAAGTCGGCACCCGACGCCACCGCCAGTCGTGCGGCCCGATCCACGAGTTCACGGTCACGGAGTTCACCGGTCTCGAGGATCACCTTGAGTGATCGGTTCGCGGGAAGCGACTCCTTCACCTTGGCCACCATGTGCACCACCGCGCGATCGCCGTCACCCTCGTCCGCGTCCCGGAACTTCTCGTACGGAATCACGAGGTCGATCTCGTCGGCGCCGTCGGTGACGCACCGCGCGACGGATTCCACAACCGTTTCGACGCTGTCCCGACCATGGGGGAAGTTCACGACCGTCGCCACCCGCACACCGGTGTCGGTCAACTCACGCACCGCTCGTGACACGAATCGGGGCCAGACAC
>WLEG01000274.1 GCA_009704425.1 Actinomycetota bacterium
GTGCGACCATCGATGCTGGCGGCCATCTTCGACACCACGAAGGGACGACCGGTTCGACGGTGATGCAGATACGGCAGCAGTTGTTCGTGTGCCACGTCGGCCAGACAACCGACGTCCACCGACACGCCGGCCGCGCGCAACATGGCGTGACCACCACCGGCGACGTTGGTGTCGGGATCCTCCAACGCACTCACCACGCGCGCCACTCCGGCCTCGATCAGTGCCTCGGCGCACGGGCCGGTACGACCGTGGTGACTGCAGGGTTCCAACGTGGTGAAGACGGAGGCGTCACGGGTGTCGGCACCGGCGTCGCGGGCCGCATGTAGAGCGACGATCTCGGCGTGGCGACCGCCCGGCGGTTCGGTGGCGCCCACGAAGACACGTCCGTCGGCGCACTCGATGACGCACCCCACCCACGGGTTGGGCGACGTCCGACGACGAACGCTCGACGCGGCGTCGATCGCCTGCCTCATGCGCGTGTCGTCGTGGGTGGTCATGGGTGTCGTCGGTGTCATTGCGTTGGTGTCGCGTTGGTGATGTCGGGGGTCTCGACCCGGGCGGGGAGACGGCAACGCCGGCACGACGACGACCACAAGACGCGACACGGTCGTCGGGGGACGACCCATGGCACGGCCAAGCCGGTTCGCACCCGTGCTCCCATCCGGACTCTGACCGTCGGCCTTGGAATCTCACCAAGTCGGCTCCGGGGGATCGCTCCTCCGGAGTTCGCGGGCTGTACCGCCGGTTTGGACTTTCACCAATACCCCGCACGGGGTGTGTTCGATTGTGAACGGGAGTCTACGCCCGGTCCCGCAACAAACCCCAAGCCGACTCCACGTGTTCCCACGTGGTGGTGCGGCTGCCGATGCTGAAGCGCAGGACGCTGCGTCCGTCCAGCACCGTGCGGGTGAACATGACCCGGCGCGTGGCGTTGGCCGACTCGATGAGCGCATCGGTGAGGGCGTCGCCCTGCTCGGGGGAGTCGCCCCGCAGACGCAGGCACACGAGATTGAGCGGGTGCGGGGCCACGATCTCGAAACGCGGGTCGGCGGCCACCAACGCGGCCAAGCGCTGGGTCATGTCGATGTGGCTCCGGATCAACGGTCGGAACACGTCGGTGCCGTCGGTGCGGATGGCGAACCACAACTTCAGCGAACGGAAACGACGACCCAGCGGAATCTGCCAGTCGCGATAGTCGATGGCGGCGCCGGATTGCGCGGCCGCCGAGCGCAGGTACTCGGGCAGGATGCTGAGCGCGCCCAACAGTGCGACGCGGTCGGCGGTCCAGAACAGGTCGCAGTCGAAGTTGACGCCCATCCACTTGTGCGGGTTGGTGCAGTAGCTGTCGGCGAGATCCAGTCCGTCGTTCACCCATCGCAACGAGGGCTCGAGAGCGGCGATGCCGTGCATGGCCGCGTCCACGTGCAACCACATGTGATGCTCGCGTGCCACGGCGGCGATCGCGGTGGTGGGATCGAAGGCGCCCGACGAGGTGGTGCCGTGGGTGCTGCACACCCAGAACGGCATGAGGCCGCGCCGTTCGTCCTCCTCCACCATCGCGCGCAACGCGTCGACGTTCATGGCGAAGTTCGCGTCGTGGGGGACGATGCGAATGTTGGCGGTGCCGATGCCGGCGATGCGCAAGCCCTTCTCGATGCTGCTGTGCGCCTGCGACGTGCAGTAGGCGATCAGCTTCGACGTGTCGCCGTCGGTGTTCACGCGACCGTCGGTGCGCCTCCAACGCGCCGCGAGGATGGACGACAACGTGGCCTCGCTCGCCGAACCCTGGATGACGCCGCCACCGTCGGCGGAGGTGCTGCGGAAACGCTCGGGCAGGCCCAGCAGTTCCTGCATCCAATCCATCATGAGCGTCTCCACCTCGGTGCAGGCCGGGCTGGACAACCAACTCATGCCCTGCACCCCCAGGCCGGCGGTCAACAGGTCCGCCAGGATGGACGGGTACGACGAGTTGCCGGGGAAGAAGGCGAAGAAGTTCGGGTGCTGCCAGTGTGTCAGCCCGGGGATGACGATGTCGACCACGTCGCGAAGCACCGCGTCGAACGGCTCGGGTGCGGTTGGCGGATGCTCGGGCAGTCGCGCGCGCACGTCGCCGGGTACCACGTCGGAGGTGACGGGTCGCTCGCCGACGGTCTCGAGATAGTTCGCGATCAGCTCGATCACGGCGTGGCCGTTCTCGCGGAATTCCCGTGCGTCCATGGCGAAAGGCTACGGGTACCGTGGCGACGTGAGCATCGATCCGAATCGATTCGAGGTGAAGCGCGCCACGCCGCGCGGCTTCGAGCAGGCCTACGTCCACGAGACGGCCGACGTCACCGGCGAACGGGTGGCGTTGTTGTGCGTGCACGGCTGGCCCGAAAGCAAGCGCATCTTCTGGAAGGTGATCGAACCACTCGTCGCCGCCGGCTTCGACGTGATCGTGCCCGATCTGCGGGGCTTCGGCGACAGTGCCCCGGCGCCCGACGGCAGGTACGACACCGTGTCGCACGCCCGCGATCTGTTCGCGTTGGTGCACGACCACCTGGGTTACGACAAGGTGGTCGTGCTGGGCGGTGATCTGGGTGGACCGGTCATCCAGGACATGGCCCTGCGCTATCCGGACTTCGTCGACCGTATGGTGCTGTTCAACTCACCGTTGCCCTACGACAAGGAACGCATGGCCGACATGCCGGGCACGCGCGCACCGCGCGAGTCGGCCGACTATTTCATCCGTCAGGGCACCGACGCCGATCGTTTGGCGCAGGAGCTCTCCACACCGGTCGCTCGCCGCGCCTACATCTCGACGTTCTACACCAGCCGCTTCTGGGCCCATCCGGGCACGTTCTCACCGGCCGAGGTGGACTTCCACACCGAACCGTTCGCCGATGCCGACACGTTGCGCGACTCGTTCGGCGCCTACGAGAGCGCGTTCGACGCGTCCAAGCGACCCGAGCCCACGGTGATGGGCCGCAACGACGTCACCCCCACGTTGGTGATGTACGGACCGTCGGACCACGTGATCTATCCGTCGTTCGATCGCATGGCCGCGGTCGTCTTCGGTCGGCACGTGGGACCGTTCCTGTTGCGCGATTGCGGACACTTCGTTCCGTGGGAGGCGCCGCACGCGTTGGTGTCGGGAACCGTGGCCTTCTGCTCGGACTTGTTGAACCGCGCCTGAGCGAACGCGTCAGAGGTTCGGAGGCAGCAACCGGTTCACGTTCTGGAAGACGAAGTACAGAACGACGAAGAACGGCACGAATCCGACGGCGACCCCGATGAGGCGATTGCGGAAACGCTTGGCCACCCGCCACGCGCCCCACACGACCAGAATCTCGAGCGCGATCCAGACCAGCAC
>WLEG01000275.1 GCA_009704425.1 Actinomycetota bacterium
CTGTCGAACGTCGAACGAGGTTGGGCCGCGCTTCTGCCACTCGACAGCGACCGATCGGCCCGTCGCATTCGCGACATCGTGAAGGCCCGACTCGGCGTCAGCGTCGGTGTGATCATCTCGGACACCTTCGGACGTCCGTGGCGCAAGGGCTTGACCGACGTGGCGATCGGTGTCGCCGGGGTGGCCGCCGTCGTCGATCTGCGCGGAACGCCCGACGCTCTCGGTCGCGTGATGCAGGTGACCGAGGTGTGCGCGGCCGACGAGATCGCATCGGCCGCCGAGCTGGTGATGGGCAAGTCCAGTGGCGTTCCCGTCGCGGTGGTCCGCGGAGTCGATCCGTCGTGGTTCCGCGAGTCGTCGATGCGCGAGATCGTTCGACCGCCGAACGAGGACCTGTTCCGCTGACGGACCGTCAGACCGGCGACGTCAGCCCGGGGACGTCACGGTGGATTCGATCCCCTCGGACACGGTGGTCCAGGGTGCCCAACCGAGGTGGAGTCGGGCCCGCGACGGCGACAACGCCATGCGTCCGAGCACACGACCCGACGCGGGCTCGGTCACCACGGTTTCGATTCCGATCGCCTGCAGAACGGTGCGCAGACTGGTCTGCTCACCCGACGACACGTGCAACAGGAGTCCGCTTCCTCGCGTGAGCGCCCTGAACACCGCGTCGACGGCGTCGGCCACGTAGAGCACGTCGAGAGTTCGTCGACCATCGCCTCGGACCACCGGCGGCCGTCCCTCGCGGTGCGCGGTCAGGAATTCGGCGACGACACCGCCGTCGGCTCTCTGACGCGGCCCGTACACCGACGAGACGGCCAAAGCGGTGAAGTCGAGTCCGTGGTCGCGGCGATAAAGATCCAGCAACTCCAGTGTGGCCGCCGCGGTGACACCGGCCATCCCGACCGGACGCAGGGCACGGTCCTCCTTCACCGGCAACTCGCGCGACGGCACGTCGCCGTACAACGACTCACCGGGAACGAGCACGACGACCTTGGCCACCTTGGCCCGCCGACACGCCTCCAGGACCGACAACACGAGCGAATACGAACGTCCGGCCGCCAACGCGTCGTCGTGATCGCCCAGAAACGCCGCACACATCACCACGACGTCGGGGGCCCGTCGCCGCACGAGTTCGCCGAACTCGGGGATTCCGGCATCCACGGTGTCGATCCCCAACGAACCGGGCGTCGATCGCGAACGAGCGTCGGCCAGGTTCCCCAGATGTCCGGACGACAGGTCGTCGACCACCGCGACCCGGATGCCCTCGGCCAGGATTCGGTCGACCAGATGCGAGCCGAGGAACCCCGCCCCACCCACCACCATCACCGAGGCGGGCACCGCGGGCTTCGCGCCGGTTCCCACGACCTACTTCGCCGCGGCCGGATCGGGCACGAACGCGTGGCTCAAGACGGCGCCATCGTCGACCCGGCCGTCGGCACCCACCACCGTGTCGGTGATCGACGCCGTACGCCCCACCCGCCCCATCACGACGGATCCGCGAACCGACGCGCCATCCTCGACGATCGCGGTGCCGAGAAGAACCGAATCCTCCACCACGGCATCGGCTCCGACCACCGCACCACGCGACACCAGACTGTGCGCCACGCGGGCACTCGCGTTCACGCGGGCACCCTCCTCGACGGCGTCGGCGCGCAACGTCCGTCGCACACCGTCGATCATGTCGAGGTTGGCGCGCAGGTACGGCTCGGGGCGACCGGTGTCGATCCAGTAGTCGTCGGTCGACATCGCGAACAGTCGGCCGTCGGCCACGATGCTCGGAAACGTCTCACGCTCGATGGAGACCTTGCGTCCCGCAGGGATTCGGGCGAGAACCGACGGCTCGAGAACGTACGTCCCGGCGTTGATGAGGTTGCTCGGCGCCGTTCCGGGCGCGGGCTTCTCGACGAAACGCTCCACTCGGCCGTCGGCGGCCAGTGCCACCACGCCGTACGCCGACGGATCCTCGACCGGGGTGAGGTGAATGGTGGCTTCGGCGGAGGTGGCCCGATGGAAAGCGATCAACGTCGACACGTCGAGGTCGGTGAGCACGTCACCGTTGACGACCACGAAGGTGTCGTCGATGCCGGCGTGTTCGGCGGCGAACTTGATCGCGCCGGCGGTGTCGAGAGGCTCGGGCTCGACGGCGTAGTGCAACCGGACTCCCGCGCACTCACCGTCGGGGAACGCCGCGATGAACGGTTCGGGTTTGAAACCGAGACCCAGGACGACTTCGGAGACTCCGGCCGCCGCCAGCATGCGAACGAGATTCTCGACGATCGGTCGGTGTCCGACCGGCAACATCGGTTTGGGTGTCGTCAAGGTCAACGGGCGCAGTCGGGTTCCGAACCCGCCCACCAGTACGACCGCGCGCATCAAGGGCTCGTGGTGGTCGAAGCCGGAACAGTCGTGCCGGGAGCGACGGTGGACGCCGACGGAACCGTCGTCGCACCGGGCACCGTCGTGGACGAAGTGTCGCCGGGAACGGTGGTCGCGCCGGCATCGGTCGCCACCGTGGTGGTGGGCGCCATGTCGGCGGCCCCCAGTTCGGGC
The DNA here is from genome assembly GCA_009704425.1 of Actinomycetota bacterium. GTDB lineage: Bacteria > Actinomycetota > Acidimicrobiia > Acidimicrobiales > Ilumatobacteraceae > Casp-actino8. The sequence continues at coordinate 2,554 of WLEG01000275.1, forward strand.
AGTGAGGCGGCCGACGGCGGCAACCCGGGCTTCGAACCGGCGGGAGCGAACACGATCGAGAACGCCATCGCATCGTTCTTCAGACGGATCTCGTCGAAGTTCGTGATGTACGTCGAGAGTTCGTCGGCGTTGTCGTACGAGTCGAAGGCGTACACGACGACCTCGCCGTCGACCTCCTTGCCGTCGACGGTGCACTTGGTGACACCCTCTTCGTAGACCGCTCCACCCTGATCGGCGGGGAACTCGATCTTGGTGTCGGACACCTTCACGCCGTACACGTCGAGGAACACGCCGAGCTTGGCGTTGCGACCCGTGGCCGCCGACGTGTAGGGGTGCCAGTGGATGACTCCGTCGTCGTGACTGTGGATGCCGGTGCGGCGGAACCCGTCGCTGATCAACTGTCCGGCCGTGTCGAGCTCTTCCTTGTTGCCCTGGAGGTCGGGAAGCCACGTGTCGCAGGCATAGAAGCCGTAGGAGGCGTGCCAGTGATCCTCGACGGTCGGAGGAACGTTCTGGTTCGGGATCGAGGATCGCGAGTAGACGATCAGGGCCAGACCGACCACCGAGATACCCACGATGAGGGCCGGGAACAGCGTCCCACCCTGGAAACGGACCTTGCGCCCCTTGCCCTTCTGGGCCAAACGAGCGACTTTCTTGGCTGACGATGCCTTACCCACGAGGATGGGAGGCTACCTGCGGCCGGGACCGAATACGGGGTCGCCCGCCAAAGTGGGCCGAATCAGCGGCGGTGATGCCGAATCCCGGACACCAGGCTCGCGTAACCCTCGGCCACC
>WLEG01000276.1 GCA_009704425.1 Actinomycetota bacterium
CAAGTTCCAGCGCGACATCGACGCTCTCATGGACGAACTCGAACGCGACCCGGACGACCCGCGCACGGTTTTCTACCTCGGGCAGAGTCACCGCGACCTCGGGGATCTCGCCGGAGCCCTCCACTGGTACCAGCGCCGCGCGGACATGATCGGCTGGAACGAGGAGACCTACATCGCCCTGCTCGAGGTGGCCCGACTGACGTCGCGTCTCGACGAACCGGTCGAACAGGTGGTGTCCGCCTTCGAGCGCGCCGCGCGCGAGCGGCCACAACGAGCGGAGGCGTTGGTGGAGCTTGCCCGCTTCCATCGTCATGCCGAGCGTTGGGCCGAGGGACTGAGCGCCGCGCGACGCGCCACGGGTGTTCCGTTTCCCGACCACGACATTCTCTTCGTCGACGTCGGAGCCCACACCTGGAACGGACTCGACGAGTTCGCCATCTGCGCCTCACGACTGGGTCGGCACGACGAAGCGATCGCCGCGTGCGGTCGCTTGTTGGATGAGAACCATCTCCCCCTCGATCAACGTCCGCGCGTGTTGTGGAATCAGACGTGGTCCATGATGCAGTTGGGTGAGCCGCGACTGCTGATTCGCGCCGAGCCTCCGCCGCTTCGAGTCGGGAAGACGATCGACCTCACCTTCACCATCACCACGTCGCGACGGCGCGAGTCGTTCGAGCGCACCATGGACGCCCTCTTGGAGAACTGTCTCGATCATCACCTCGTCGCGCGATGGATCTGCATCGACGACGGAAGTTCGTCCGAGGATCGGATCTTGATGCAGAGGCGCTACCCGTTCTTCGAGTTCATCTTCAAGGACGAGTCCGATCGAGGTCACGCCAAGAGCATGAACCGTCTGCTCGCCACGGTGGACTCCGAATACTGGCTCCACTTCGAGGACGACTGGCAATTCGTGAAGCCGGGCCGATACATCAGCCGGGCCGTCGAGGTGCTCGACGACGATCCGACGTTGATCCAAACGGTTCTCAACCGCAACTACGCCGAGACGTTGGCCAACCACGACATCGTCGGCGGACACATGGTGGTGAGCGCCGGCAAGGACTTCGCCTATCGGGTTCATGATCACGTCGATCCGGCGTCACCCGAGTTCGGCCGCATCTTCGAGGAAAACCCCGGGCGCTTGACCAACGCACAATGGCCGGGCTTCTCGTTGATGCCTTCGGTGATGCGACGTCGAGCGTTCGATCGACTCGGGGCGTTCAATCCCGGCGCCGGACACTTCGAACGCGACATGGCCGACCGGGCCCTCGCGCTCGGCTGGAGGACGGCCTGCCTGGACGACATCACCATGCTCAACATCGGTCGTCTGCGCACCGACACCGGACCGGACGCACCCCTCAACGCGTACCAGCTGCTCGGTGTCCAACAGTTCCGCACGTATCCGGACGTGCGGGTGCGGTTGGCCCCCAACTGGTGCACGGGCGACGAGTTGGCCGCCGTGTGGCGACGACAACTTCCCGTCTCCGGACATTGGAAGGGACTGCGCTTCGTCGGCTCGAACGACGAAGCCGATCACACACTGGTCATCAACCACCCGGGTCCGAACCCGATCGGGACCGAGGATCGGGTCCTTCTCGCGCACATGGAGCCGTTCGAAGGGGTTCGCACCTACGGACCCTGGGCCGAGCCGACCAACGATTCGGTCGAGCACTTCCACGCGCGCGAGTTCGGCCGCAACCTGCTCGAGTGGCACCTCGATGCCACGTACGACGAACTGATCACCTCGCATCCCGCCAAGACCCGCGATCTGTCGGCCATCGTCACGGGTAAGCGTCTGTCGCCCGGGCACCATCTTCGCCTGGATTTCCTCCATCACCTCGAGCGTCACCGTGTTCCGGTGGACGTCTTCGGCCTAGACAACGACGAGAACTTCACCGGATATCGCGGGGCGCTGCCGTGGCTGGACAAGCGCGACGGCTTGTTTCCGTATCGCTACACCATCGCCGTCGAGAACAACGCCGAGCCGAACTACCTCACCGAGAAGATCGTCGACGGCATCCTCGCCGAGTGTCTGGTCTTCTATTGGGGCTGTCCCAACATCCACGACCACGTCGAACCCGACGCCGTGATCCTTCTTCCGCTGGACGACTTCGACCGGGCCCGCCGGATGATCGAGGCCGCCGTGCGCGAGGATGAACACGGAAAACGTCTACCCGCCATCCGACGCGCGAAACTTCGACTGTTGGACGAGCTGCAACTCGCTCCCGAGTTGTCACGGGTCGTGCGCGGACATCGTCATCTTCGATCGCTTCCCGTGCACCTGGTCAACCTCGATCGTCGACCCGATCGACTCCGGACCACGATGGAGCGACTCGCGACGGTGGCTCCGTCGGAGTTGGTCTCGAGGGTGACGCGCTTTCCCGCCATCGATGGTCGGGAACTGGTGATCGACGACGCGATTCATCACATGTTCCGGGGCAGTGAGCTTCCCTTGCGTCGGGCCCAAACCGCCACCGCCCTCGGTCACCTCGCCCTGTGGTTCGAGTTGATGAACTCCGACGACGATTGGTGTCTCATTCTCGAGGACGACATCGATCCCCGACCACACTTCGCATCACGTCTGGGCGCTCTTCTGGGCCAACTGGACGACGACCCCGGTGTCGAATTGGCCTTTCTCGGCCTGCACTACTTCGGCGACGACATGTACCCCACGTCGGCGGTGCAACGCTGGAGGTCGGTCGATCTGCGTGGCGTGATGGGCGGTACGTTCGCCTACCTGATGTCCAAACGCGCGGCGCACAAACTGTTCGACATCGCCCAACGCGACGGCATTCCGTGCGGCATCGACACGTTCATCCTGCGCCACGTCGACGAGGTGCGAAGTGTCGAAGCAGTGCCCCATCTGGTGACGTCGCCGGTGGCGCGATACGGAGGACCGGTGGTCGACTCCGACATCCAATACGAATGACGCGCAGCGTCAGCCGGCGGGGCCGGTACCGCCCATGGGGCCGGTGGGGCCAGTCGGACCCCAGTAACCCGTGTCGCCCGTGGGGCCGGTCGGACCCCATGCACCGGTGGCACCGGTGTCACCCTGCGGACCGGTGGGACCCCAATAGCCCGTGGCACCCGGGTCACCTTGCGGACCGGTCGGTCCGGTGGGGCCCCAGTATCCGGTGTAGCCCGTGTACCCGGTGAAGCCCGTGTAACCGGTGTAGCCCGTGTCGCCCGTCGGGCCCGTCGGGCCATAGGCGCCGGTGGGACCGAACGCGCCCGTCGACCCGGCGGGACCCGTGGCACCCATCGCGCCGGTGACACCGGGAATTCCCTGCGGTCCGGTCGGCCCTCCGAAGGGTCCGGTTGCGCCCGTG
>WLEG01000277.1 GCA_009704425.1 Actinomycetota bacterium
ACGCCATCGCCCGTCACGCTACGCCCCGTTCCCGTCGCTCTTCATGTTCTGGGCGGGTTTCGTGCGTCATACCGTCACGAAACCCGCCCAGAACGCGGGGTAAGAATGGGGCATGGAAGATCTTCGGGGAAAAGTCGCAGTCATCACCGGTGCCGCGAGCGGAATCGGTCGGGCCATGACCGACCGTTTCGTGGCCGCGGGCATGAAGGTGGTGCTGGCCGACGTCGACGAGGTCAAGTTGCGCAACGCCCACGCGGAGTTGTCCGAAAACGGTGCCGACGTGTTGCCGGTCGTGGTCGACGTCAGCCTGGGTGAGAGCCTCGAGGAGTTGGCCCGTCGCACGCTCGAGAAGTACGGCGCGGCCCACGTTTTGTGCAACAACGCCGGCGTCGCCGGTGTGGGTGATCAGTGGACCGGCCCGATGAGCGTGTGGGACTGGGTGATCAACATCAACCTGTACGGCGTGGTGCACGGCATCCGTTCGTTCCTGCCGATCATGTTGGATCAAAACGAGGGGCACATCGTGAACACCGCGTCGATGGCCGGGCTGGTCGCCATGCCGGGCTTCGGTCCGTACAACGCCACCAAGCACGCCGTGGTCGCCATTAGCGAGGGCCTGTTCATGGAGATGGCCGCCAAAGGTTCGAACGTGAGTTGCAGTGTCCTGTGTCCCGGTTTCGTGAAGACCAGCCTCACGACCGACATCAAATGGAGCGATCGATTGGGTGCCCAGCCGGCCGATCCCACCGACCCGATCAGCGCGATGATGAACGACATGTTGAAAGCCGGTGTGGAGGAAGGCATTCCGGCCACCGACGTGGCCGATCAGGTACACGACGCGATCGTGGCGAACCGGTTCTGGATTCTCACGCACCCGGATTTCCGTCAGGCACCGGTCGAGCGCATGCAACGCGCGGCGTTGCAGCAGAACCCCTGATCACGGGTTCTTCTTCAGGCTCAACTCGTCGCCCTGCACCAGTCGCTTCAGGTTGGGCAGGTGGCGCCAGATCACGAAGGCGCACAACGCGGCACCGGTGACGATCTCGCCCCACGGTCGCCCGGACACGGCTTGAGCGATGGGGAAGCCGATGGCGATGGCCAGCGATCCGAGCGAGGCCTTCTTCGTCAGCTTCGCGGTGATCAGCCACAACGCGGTCATGGCCGCACCGATGACGGGGTAGAGCGCGATGACCGAACCACCCGCGGTGGCCACACCCTTGCCGCCCTTGAATCCGCGGGTGACGGGGAAGACGTGACCGACCACCGCCGCGCAGGCCAACGCGAGCGCACCCGCGTGTCCGCTCATCGTGTAGCCGACGGCGACGGCGACGGCGCCCTTCAACCCGTCGAGCACGAAGACCAACACGCCGAGCTTGCGTCCGAGCAAACGCCCGACGTTCGACGCACCGGGGTTGCCCGATCCACAGGTGGTGATGTCGATGCCCCGGCTGCGTGCGATCAACACCGCGCTCGGAAAGGTGCCCAGCAGATACGCGAAGGGAACGAGCACGATGATGGTGATCACGTTCGTTTCCACCGTCACATCATTGTTCGTGCGCTCGCGGCTGATGCGGATGCGATCAGGGGAGTAGCCGGGGTGGCCTCGAAAGCCGTCGCTTTGGAAAGTTGTCAAGTGGAGTTTTCGAAGATTTCGACCCGGCCAGAGTCCGGAGGGTCTTCGTATGGCCCGATCGGCGGCCGCGACATCGGTGAGACGTGCGACGAACCCTCGATCCGAACCCTCAACCATCTAGACGAAGCCTGAAGCAGTGGTCGAGGGTTGAAGTTTGTCCTGCTGAAGGCGTCGGACGGCGGTCGTCTCGCGGACGTCGACGGGCCCACGCGATCGAGTTGGTTGAGGGTTTGGCAAACCGGGTCGAGGTGAGCCGACGAAGGAGGGGCGGGTATGGCGCGGACCTTGTGTTCATGTGCGCGTCTCATTGACCAGTTTTGGCGTACTACCTGCACCTTTGAAACAAGTGTTCAGCCGATTTTTTGAAAAGTGCCGTGTACTTTCGCCTCGTGTGCGACGACGAGTCCGTTGTCGCACATGACCGTGTCGCCGGTCGATCGTGAGTCCAGCCGAGATCTTCGAATCGCGCTGTCCTCGTGTTCGTGTCGATGCGGTGGTTCATCCAGAGACACAACCACAAAGGGCAAAAAGTGGACATCACCAAATTCAGCAGACAACGGTTGTCTGCGCCGACGCACGATGCGTCGGACGATCGAGGGAACACGGCGTCGACCGTGGTTCGCGATCGCGACGACAACCGAAATCCTTCGGACATCACGCGCGTTCGACGTGCGTCGGCCTCGTTGGCCGCGCTCGCCGTCATCGCATCGGTCATCACCTTCGCCCCGACATCGGTTCTTGCCCTTTCCGATGTCGATGCGAACTCTGGAACCACCGCCGTCACGAACGAAGAGGTGAAGGATCTGTTGCCCGACAGTCCCTCGACGAAGCGCGACGATTCACCGGATGAAACCGGTGACCCGCAGTACATCACGCCGACGATCACTCGCACGCCGAGCACCGGTACGCCGTTGATCACGTCGTCGACTGAACTTCCAGCCGCAGTCGGCGAATTGAGGGTCACCCCCGGGGACGGACGGCTCGACATCAACTGGGTCGCGCCCGACCCGGGCCAAGGGGGACGAGCAGCCGCAACGAGCTACCGGGTTCGGTTCAGCACCGATGCCTCATCATGGACCGCGTTGCCCTCGACCATCGTTACCTCGGCCAGTATCGACGGACTCGCCAATGGTTCCGTCGTGTACGTGGATGTTGCCGCGGTGAACATTGCTGGAACCGGTCCGGCCACCTCGACCTCGGGTGTGCCGGCCGCCTCGGCCTCGGCCCCGCGGGGCCCCGGACAGCAGGGACCGTCGACGGCCGGTGCGACAGTGACAGCCGCGATCACGGCCGACGCTCCGGTGGCTTACTGGCCCATGACCGACCCGAACTCAGCAACGTCGGCCACGTCGTTGGCCGGGGGTGGTGCGCTCTCGGGCGGCGTGTCCCTCGGATTCAGTGGCCCGATCGCCGGCTCCTCGGCTGCGTACGTGGCCGGTGTGGCGATGCCGACGACGGCCGAGGTGAACGAGACCTTCACCTTCTCCGCGATGATCGATCCCGCTGTCGCTGGAGGCGACAACGCGGTGTTGGTGTCGGCCGGAGACCATGCGAACGGATTCGAGTTCCGTTTGGGCGATCGTGGCGCGTTGCAGTTCGTCGGTCACCGTGACGGCCGGGCGACCATGGTGGCCACCGCGTCCGGGGCGATCGCTCAGGGTTCGTGGCAACACGTCGCCGTGGTCGTCGA
>WLEG01000278.1 GCA_009704425.1 Actinomycetota bacterium
CCTCCACCGCAAGCCCGGCGGCCCCGTCAACGCCAGCCTGAGGCCAACACCACCAACACGCCCACGCCGGCGAGCACGCGGTACACGACGAAGCCGTCGAACGACTTGGTGCGGATCAATCGCATCAGCGCCCACACGGCCAGCCAACCCGAAACGCCGGCGGTGACGACGCCGGCGATCATGGGCCACAGCAAACCCTCGGGAATGCCGTCGGAGACGAGACCGCCCACCTTCACCACCACCGCACCGGCCGTGACGGGAATGCTGAGCAGGAACGAGAAGCGCGCGGCCGCGTCACGACTGAAGCCCCGCGCGCGCGCCGCCGACATGCTGATGCCCGAACGCGAGGTGCCCGGGTTGAGCGCGAGCACCTGTGCCGCGCCGATGATCGCCGCGTCACGCAGACCGATCTGTTCGAATGCTCTCTCACCACGGCGACGGTCGGCCCACGCCAACACCAGGCCGAATCCGATCAACGAGACCGCGATGATCCACGGCTTACCCAACTCCTCGTCGATCCACGTCTCCAACAGCACACCGATGGCGGCGGCCGGGATGCTGGCCACCACGAGCAGCCAGGCCATGCGTCCGTGCTCGGTGGCGGGACGGTCACGCTGCACGATCGCCCGCAGGCCGTCGCGCGCGTACGACACCACGTCACGCCGGTAATACGCGACCACGGCGATGAGCGTCCCGAGATGGAGGGACACGTCGAAGGCCTTCTTCACCGAGACGTCGTCGAGGTCCTTCCAATCGAGCAACCACGGCACCAGCAACAAATGGCCACTCGACGAGATGGGCAGGAACTCCGACAGGCCCTGAACCAAACCGAGGACGATGGCGTGCAGGATGGGCATGCGGTGGCTTCAGCCCCTCACGAACCGCTGAGAGTGACGTCGTGGATGACGAGCGACACGCCGGTGGCGCGCATGGGAAGCCATTCCAGGTCCGCGCCCACCTCGGCGATGTCGAGCAACATTCGCTGCAACGTGGAGGCGATGGTGAACTCGCGCACGGGAGCGCCCACCGAACCCTTGGAGATCATCAAACCGGCCGCACCCGTACTGAAGTCGCCGGACACCGGATTCACGCCCGAATGCAGACCCTGCACCTGCTGGATGAGGATCCCGTCGTCGATGCCCGCGATGATCTCGTCCTGCTTGCGCTGACCGGGCGCGATCTGCAACGCCAGACAACCCGCGCTCGGCGAGCCGGCGTAACCGCCGCGCACACCGTTGCCCGTGGTGCTCACGCCCATGCGTCGCGCCGAGTACGACGACTGCACGAAGGTCTTCAACACGCCGTTGTCGATCAACACGTTGCGACGCGCGGCCAGACCCTCACCGTCGATGTCGGTCGCCGTGTAGGCCAGCGGATTGGTCGGGTCGTCGACGAGGGTGAACAGCGGACTGGCGACCGTCTCGCCCAGGCGCTGCGCGAAGAGACTGCGTCCCTTCACCACGCTCTCCCCGTTCAGGGTTCCTCCGATGATTCCGAGGAACTGGGCGGTGACGTACGGATCGAGCACCACGGTGATGCGACGACTGGCGGGCTTCGTGGCACCGAGAAGGCGGGTGGCGCGCTCGACGGCGTCGCGAGCCGCCTTGTCGAGATCCAGTTCGTCGGTGTTGCGTCCCACGGCGAACCCGAAGCCCGTCTGGGTCTCGTCGCCGTCGTCGGCCAGCGTGCCCACGCTGAGATAGCAGCCGTTCTCGCGGCCGGCCACGCGAACGCCGGTGGTGGTGGCCACCGCGGCTTCGCCGAAGGCGTCCGAATAGTTGGAGTCGTCCACGCGAACGCGGGAATCACCCGAGCGCGCCAGACGCTCGAGTTCCTTGGCGAGTTCGATCTTGCGCGCGGTGGGCGTGGACTCGAGTGAGTCGTCCCAGAGATTCTGCGGCGTCACCGCGACGCCGTCGGGGGTGGCGAGTCCGGCCCACTCGTCGGGCTCGCCGTAACCCAGGTTGTCACGGGCCTCGGCCAACACCTCGGCGATCTGGGCCGGGTCCAGGGTTCCGCAGTACGAGGTTCCGGTGCGCCCGTCGCGGATGACGCGGATGCCGATGCCCTCGCTCTGCGCCGAGACGAAGTGTTCGACCTCGCCTTCGTACACGCGAACGTCGGTGGAGAGGCCACGGCTGACGTAGGCCTCCACCTGTTCTCCGGGCTTTGCCATGGCCACCACGCGCTCGGCGATGACGAGCAATTCACCGCTGCGATCCGGGGAACTCATGCCGCCGTTCCGCCGATGGTGAGGGACTTCACGCGCAACGTCGGTTGACCGTCACCCACGGGGACGCCTTGGCCGTCCTTGCCGCACGTGCCCGGATTGCCCATGGCGAAGTCGTTGCCGAGGCGGTCGATGTCGCGCAACACCTGCGGACCGTTGCCGATGAGATTGCCCTCGCGCAACGGTTCGGTGATCTCACCGTTCTCGATGAGGTACGCCTCGGTCATGCCGAACACGAAGTCGCCGGTGGCGGTGTTGACGCTGCCACCGCCGAGATGCGCCACGTAGACGCCCGACTTCGTGTCCTTGATGATGTCGGCCGGCTCTTCCTCTCCGTTGAGGACGTAGGTGTTGGTCATGCGAACCATCGGCAGGTCCTTGTACGACTGCCGACGACCGTTGCCCGACTGCGGACGACCTTCCTTGCGCGCGCGGAGGTAGTCCCACATGTAGTCGGTGAGAACGCCGTTCTCGATGAGCACGTTGTACTGCGAGGGGTGTCCTTCGTCGTCGAACGCGATGGCTCCCCACTCGTGGGTCATCGTTCCGTCGTCGACCAACGTGACCAGTGGTGAGGCGACGAGTTCGCCCACCTTGCCCTTGTACACACTGGCGCCCTTGGAGACGAGGTCGGCCTCGAGTCCGTGTCCGCACGCCTCGTGGAAGAGCACCCCACCGCTACCGGCCTTGATGACCACGGGCATGGAGCCCGACGGGGCGGGACGGGCCTTCAGTTTGGTGATGGCCCGGTGTGCGGCCGTACGAGCGACCTCTTCGACGCTCACCTTGTCGAACAGCTCGAAGCCCATGGTGTGGCCGAGCGAGTCGAAACCGGTCTGCATGCCGGTGTCGCCGTTGGCGACCGCGCTAACGCGCAACAGCGTGCGAACGCGCTCGTCGCGGATGAAGACGCCGTCGCTGTTGGCGATGACGATGTGGGTGCGACCGTCGGAATAGCCGGCCGAAACCTGGGTGATCGCTCCCCCGGCCGATCGTGCGGCCTCGTCGACGCGACGCAACAGTTCGACCTTGGCCGTCTTGCCGATGGACGACGGATCGATCTCGATGGGGCTGACGACCCGGCGCGGACG
>WLEG01000279.1 GCA_009704425.1 Actinomycetota bacterium
AGCCGTGTCGAGTTGGCACGTGGGGTCGAACTTGATCACCATTCCGACGGGAGTGGTCGCGGTGTCCTGGCCGACAAGGACGACCGAGCCGTCGGCAAGCACCTCCATGTCGGAGGCCAGGAAGTCCGACGCACCACGGTGGGTGTTGTAACCGGATCCGGCGCACGTCGTGTCGAGCGAACCATCGTCGTTGTAACGGGCCAGGAAGGATGTGTCGATGCTGTTGCCGGTCGCCCCGGTGATCCCGGCCACCACCACCTTGTCCGTTCCGTAGGCCTTCGTCACCGACGCCACGGTCTGTGCTCCTGGCGCAAAAGTCACGATGCCGGTGCCGCCCCACGACGTGTCGAGATCACCATCGTTGGCCATGACGGCGCTGGCACCGCCGAGCCCCACGACGACGAAGACGAAGGACGCCAACAACTTCCTCATGAGCGCATTCTTCAGGCCGTGATCGCGAATGCCACCGCGGTGGCGTGGCCCACGTTCAAGGAATCCACGTCGGAAACGATCGGGATACGAACACACCGCGTCGCTGCCTGCAACGATGCGTCGCTGAGGCCCGGGCCTTCGGCGCCGAACAGCAGGGCCAATGGGCCGAACGACCCAGACCCGATGCTCATGATGTCCTCGGCATCGGAACGAGGAGTGAGGGCCCAACTCTGGCCACCCCTCACGGCGCACGCGTCGACGACCTCGTGCACCTCGGCTCGAACCACCGGGAGGAACAGGATCTCACCCATGGACACCCGAACCGCTCGGCGGTAGTAGGGGTCGGCGCACGTGGAGTTCAGAACGAGGGCGTCGATACCGAAGGCGCGGGCGGCCCGCGCGATCGCACCCAGGTTCTCGTGGTCGTTCACGCCCTCCAACACCGCCAGTCGATGGCGGGTGCCGTTCAGCGGTGGTCGATCGAACACCGCGTCGAGACTCAGAGGCCGTGGGCGTCGGGCGGAGGCGATGACGCCTCGATGCAGGTTGAACCCCGCGGTTCCAGCAACGATCTCGGGCTCGGCCACGTAGATCGGACAGTTCAGGTGCGACAGCGAGGCCCCCATCGACTCCCATCGCTTGGGCGTGAGGAGAACGGAACGGATCTCCAGCGACGACGCGGCCAGCCGCTGCACCACCGCCACTCCTTCGGCGATCAGGAACTCGTCGCCCTCGACGGATCGACGAATGTCGGCGTCGCGCAGGTGTCGATAGTCCGCCAGGCGGGGATCGAGCGGATCGGAAATGTCGAAAATGTTCCCGCTCACCCGTCCAGTATGGCCAGAAACGTTCGTTTGATCGGTGTGGGAAACGACGAAGGGGGAGGGACCGTGAACGACGGATTCGAGGGGTACGACATCATCGGCGACGTCCATGGGCAGGCCGGAAAACTGGAGACGCTGCTTCGGGTCATGGGGTACCGGCACACGGCCGGCGCGTGGCGACACGATTCACGTCAGGCGATCTTCCTCGGAGACCTCATCGACTACGGGCGGCGACAGGTGGAGACGGTCGATCTGGTGCGGAGCATGGTCGACGCGGGAAGTGCCCGCGCGATCATGGGCAATCACGAGTTCAACGCCATCTCGTGGTACCACGGTTGGCGACGTCCGACCCAGGGGAACTTCAAGGACCACGAGCCGTTCCTGGATGCCGTGGTCGGAAGCCCGGCGCTCTACGCCGACCTCATCGGATGGATGCAGGATCTGCCCCTCTGGATCGAGGACACGGCGAACAACGTCCGGTTCGTCCACGCCTGTTGGAACGACGAGCACATCTCCACCATCGGTCCGACCGCCCGACTCTCCCTCGACGACGTGCGCATCGCCTCCATCAAGGAGAGAGCGGGTGAGACGCCGACACCGATGAGGGCCGCGGTCGAGTGTCTCCTGAAGGGCCCCGAGGACCCGGATGACACGTTCACCGATCACCACGGCAAGGTTCGCCAGCGACGCGTGCTGTGGTGGTCGACGTACGACGGACCGGCCTTCTGCTTCTTCGGGCACTACCGACAGTCGCTCGATGCTCCCCGAATCTCCGGACCGCGGGCACTGTGTCTCGACTACAGCGATCGCGAGGGGAAGCACCCCCTCTTCGCCTATCGATTCGACATCGGTGACGCATCACTGGACGAGGACAAGTTGGTCCGCGTGCCCGTTGCGTAGCATCGAGGTTCCATGAACACCATCGTCATCGTCGGATCGTCGTTGGCCGGCCTGCGAGCCGCCGAAACCCTCCGTCAGGATAAGTTCGACGGTCGCATCGTGATGGTCGGTGCCGAGGATCGAGCGCCCTACGACCGCCCGCCGTTGTCGAAGAAGGTGTTGTCGGGTGAATGGGACGCCGACCGTGTGGTGTTGCGCAAGGCCGACGACCTGGCGGCGTTGAACCTGGACTGGAAGCGGGGCTCGGCTGCGGTCGGGGCCAACATCACCGAGCGAACGGTCACCCTGGCTTCGGGCGAAACCATCGCTTTCGACGGACTGATCATCGCCACGGGAGGAAGCGTGAAGCGCCTACCGAACCAACCGACGTGGCGAGGCGTTCACACCTTGCGCACGCTCGACGACTCGCTCGCCCTGCGCGAGGAACTGGCCGACGGCCGACGAGTGGTGGTGATCGGTGCCGGATTCATCGGGTTGGAAGTGGCGGCCACGGCCCGCGGGCGCGGATGCGAGGTGACGGTCCTCGAAGGGCTGGAGGCCCCGATGGTCCGGGGCCTCGGAGCCGAGATGGGGCGCAACGCCGCACTGGTGCACGAGGACAACGGAGTTGCTCTGCGATTCGGTGTGCGCGTGAGCGGCCTGGTGGAGGGCGAACCGGGCGTGGTCGCCGGCGTGGCGTTGGAGTCCGGTGAGGTGGTGCCGGCCGATGTGGTGTTGGTCGGAATCGGCGTCGCACCCTCCACCGAATGGTTGGCGGACTCTGGACTGACCGTTCGTGACGGCGTCGTGTGCGACCGCACGCTCAACGCCGGCGTGCCCGGGGTCTACGCCGCCGGCGACGTCTGCCGTTGGCACAACGATCTGTACGACCGTGAGATGCGCGTCGAACATTGGACCACCGCATCCGAACAAGGAGCGGCCGCGGCCCACAATCTGCTCGCCGTGGCGCGCGGCGAGGAACCCAAGCCCTTCGTCGACGTGCCGTTCTTCTGGAGCGATCAGTTCACGGCGCGTATTCAGTTCGTCGGTCGCGCCGAGGGTGGCGAGAAGGTGAGCATCGTCGTGGGCTCGCCGGAGGAGCGTCAGTTCGTCGCGTTGTACGAGACCGACGGACGACTGGTGGCCGCTCTCGGTGTGAGCCGTCCGCGACAACTGATGCCG
>WLEG01000028.1 GCA_009704425.1 Actinomycetota bacterium
ATCGGTCGCGCGCGTGTGCGATGACTCACCATTGGCTACTGACAATAGCCGTGCCAAAACGCGATCTGGGTCCTCGAATGAGCCGTACACCGGCACATTCGGGACCCAGATCGGGATGGATGGGTGTCAGCTGCAGCCGGAGGTGCTGCCGCACGACGGGCAGGCGTGGCAGGAACCGGCGCGGTTCATCTGCACACCACACTGCATGCACATCGGCGCATCGCTGTGCTTCTGACCCGGGCGCTTCATCTCGGCCGAGATGTCGCTCACCGGAGCCGTGGGCGCGATGCCCAGTTCCATCTGGGTGACCAACTCTTCCACCGAGGGGATGCTCTTGGGATCGGCGGCCACCTCGGTGCCCTGGGTCGACTGGATGGCCGACTCCTCGACGCCGGGCAGCGTGGGCTGCAGGCGCTCGTCGATGGAGAAGATGCCCAGTTCCTCGCGCTCCTCGTAGGTCATGTACTCGAGCGCGAGACGACGGAACAGGTAATCCATGATGGACGCCGCGAAGCGGATGTCCGGATCGTCGGTCATGCCGGCCGGCTCGAAGCGCATGTTCACGAAGGCCTCGACGAAGGCCCGCATGGGCACGCCGTACTGCAGGCCGTAGCTGATGCTCTTGGCGAACGCGTCCATGATGCCCGAGAGGGTGGAACCCTGCTTCGACACCGTGAGGAACACTTCACCGGGACGACCGTCCTCGTACTCGCCGATGGTGGCGAAGCCCTTGCAGTCGGCCACGCGGAACTCGAACGTGCGACCACGGCGGCTGCGGGGCAGCTTCTGGCGCACCGGCTTGGTGACGACCTTCTCGACGATCCTTTCGACCACGGCCGACGCGGTGGCCGCCGGAGCGTCCGACTTGTCGTCGTCCTTCTTGGCCGTCGAGAGCGGCTGGCCCACCTTGCAGTTGTCGCGGTAGATGGCCACGGCCTTCAAGCCGAGTTCCCACGACAGCATGTGCAGGGCCTCGATGTCCTCGATGCTGGCCTCCTCGGGCATGTTCACCGTCTTGGAGATGGCGCCCGAGATGAACGGCTGCACCGCACCCATCATGCGCACGTGACCCTCGTAGTGGATGGTGTTGTCACCCATGGAGCAGGCGAAGATCGCCACGTGCTCGGCCTTCAGGTGCGGGGCGCCCAGGATGGACTTCTCGGTGTCGATGTAGGCGATGATGTCGTCCACCTGCTGGGGGTTGTAACCCACCTTGCGCAAGGCGCGCGGGATGGTCTCGTTGACGATGACCATGTTGCCGCCACCCACGAGCTTCTTCATCTTCACCAGACCGAGGTCGGGCTCGATGCCGGTGGTGTCGCAGTCCATCATGAGGCCGATGGTGCCGGTGGGCGCGAGCACGGTGGCCTGCGCGTTGCGCACGCCGTACTCCTCACCGTCGCGCACGGCCGACTCCCAGGACTCCTGACCGGCGCGCAACAGGGCCGCCGGCACGATGGACTCGTCGGCGATCTCGTAGCTGGCGTCACGGTGCATGCGCAGCACGTTGAGCATATGGCGCTCGTTCTCGGCGAAACCGGCGAAGGGTCCCATGCGGCTGGCGGTACGGGCGCTGGTGGCGTAGGCGTGGCCGGTCATGAGGCTGGTGAGCGCGGCGGCCCACGCGCGACCCTCGAGCGAGTCGTAGGGCAGACCGAGCGCCATCAACAACGCACCGAGGTTCGCGTAGCCCAAGCCGAGCTGGCGGAACTTGCGGCTGTTCTCACCGATCTTCTCGGTCGGGTAGTCGGCGCGACCCACCAGGATCTCCTGGGCGGTGAACATGGTCTCGATGGTGTGCTTGTACGCGTCGAGGTCGAAGTTGCCTTCCTCGTCGAGGTACTTGAGCAGGTTGATGGAGGCCAGGTTGCACGCCGAGTTGTCGATGTGCATGTACTCCGAGCACGGGTTCGAACCGTTGATACGGCCGGTCGCGTGCGCGGTGTGCCACTTGTTGATGGTGGTGTCGAACTGCAGACCGGGGTCGGCGCACTCCCACGAGGCGGTGGCGATCTGACGCCACAAATCGCGCGCGCGCACGGTGCGCACGGGCTCACCGGTGGTGACGGCGCGGAACGTCCAGTCGGTGTCGTCCTTGACGGCCTGCATGAAGTCGTCGGTGACGCGCACGGAGTTGTTGGCGTTCTGGTACTGGATGCTGAACGCATCGGCGCCGTCGAGGTCCATGTCGAAGCCGTTGTCGCGCAACACACGCGCCTTGCGCTCTTCCTTGGCCTTGCACCAGATGAACTCCTCGATGTCGGGGTGATCGACGTTGAGGATGACCATCTTGGCGGCGCGACGGGTCTTGCCACCCGACTTGATGGTGCCGGCCGAGGCGTCGGCACCACGCATGAACGACACCGGACCCGAGGCCGTGCCGCCACCCTGCAGCAGTTCGGCGCTGGAGCGGATCTTGGACAGGTTGATGCCCGAACCCGAACCGCCCTTGAAGATGACGCCTTCCTCGCGGTACCAGTTCAAGATGGCGTCCATCTTGTCCTCGACGGCCAGGATGAAGCAGGCGCTGGCCTGCTGGGGCACGCCCTTGACGCCGATGTTGAACCACACCGGGCTGTTGAACGCCGCGCGCTGGGTGACGAGGATGAACTTCAGTTCGTCACGGAAGTTGTCGGCCTCGGCGTCGTCCACGAAGTAACCGCCCTCGCGACCCCAGGTGGTGATGGTGTCGGCCACGCGGTCGATCACCTGACGCAGCGACGACTCGCGCTCGTCGGTGCCCGGGGTGCCACGGAAGTACTTCTGAGCCACGATGTTGGTGGCGTTCAGCGACCACGTGACGGGGAACTCCACTCCCAGCTGCTCGAAGGCGACCGAGCCGTCCTTCCAGTTGGAGATGCGGGCGTCACGCTTCTCCCAGACCACCTGGTCGTACGGGTGCACACCGGGGGTGGTGAAGTGACGGCGGATGCCGATGGCGAGGCGGTCCGGTGCGAGTGACATGGGATTCTCCTGATTCTGTGAACGATGCGGTAACGGCTGGGTAACGAAAAGTGTCGGGAAGATGGTTCCGACCCGAGCCGATGACCCCCGTGGAGGGGTCGCCGGAGCGGGCCGGAAGGTCTGCTATGAGCACAAGATGTGGTGTCTACGGTCCCCCACCGCTCTTTCCACCACAAGTTGTAGTGAGATTACAGCAGTGTAGTTACGTGCTTGTCAACGATTGTCGCGTCATGCCTGCTAGCGGGGGTGAAATTCGACCCTCGACAAGCAGTGGAGGCGGTACGACCGCGCAGGTTCAGGATCTGTGAGGTTCCCAAGCTGCCCCGCACACACGCTCTGCGAGCCACTCGCCACACTGCCGTACCGCCTCCGACTTGGGGAGCAGAGTAGGCCGGTCGTCCTGTGGAGAACGAGAGGATAACCCTGTGAATTCTGGGCTTTTATCAGGGGAAAACCCTGTGAATGGGGTGTGTGGAAGCCTGTGGGAAACCCTCGCTGTGCGCCCCATCGGAGCGGCACCTCACTGAGCAGGGGCGATGTGGACGGGGATGCCGTTCAGGACCGAGGTACCCGACAACGGGTCCAGGGCCCGATCATCACTGAGGACGTTCGAGTTCACCCCGGCGCGGGCCGCGGCCACGCCCATCCTGATGCCGGGCGACGAATGACCCCATCCGTGGGGCAGGCTCACCACTCCGGGGCGGATGTCCGTCGTGATCTCGACCGGTGCCACCACCGACCCGACGCGCGACGAGATCGTTGCAAGTGCATCATTCTGCAAGCCGAGTCGATCCGCGTCGATCGGGTGCATCTGCAACGAACAACTCATCGAACCTTTCATGAGCACGCCGATGTTGTGCATCCACGAATTGTTGGACTTCAGATGACGACGCCCCACCAACACCATCGATCGCGCGTTCAACTCGTCGATGGCGCCGCGCAAGCGCGCCACGTCGGCGATCAACGGTTCGGGCGCCAACTCCACCTTGCCCGTTCGCGTGCGCAACGCGTCGGGCAGACGCTCACCGAGTGCGCCGAAGTCGACTCCGTGCGGATTCGCGAGCAACAGATCGAGACTCGCGCCACCGGGATTCACACCGAAGGCCGCGCCGTACGGGCCCGTTTGCAACATCAGATCCAACATCCGCGCGGGTCCCCGTCGGCCCGACGCGTCGAGAGCCGCGCGAATCTCGGCGGCGTCGCGACCGTGAACCGGAGACGACGCGTCCGACACCGCGGACCGGATGAGGCTCTCGATCCCCTGATCGTCGGCCACGGATGCGTCGACCTCGGGACCGAGTCCCGCGGCGATCAAACCGAGCTTGGCCAGGATCTCCCATTCGTCGGGCTGACCCTCGTCGCGCGCGAGCACCGCCTCGCTGTAGTTGGCCACGTTGCGCACGGCGTACTGCAACAGGAACACGTCGTAATGATCGCGTTGCAATTGAGAAGGCGGGGGAAGGATCACGTCGGCGTGACGCGTGGTCTCGTTCAGATAAATGTCGACGCTGATCATCAACTCCAACCGCGACAACGCCGCGTCCAACTGGTTCGAATGCGGCGTCGACAACACCGGGTTGCCCGCCACGGTGATGAGGGCACGGATGGAGTCGTCACCGGCCTCGGTGATCTCCTCGGCCAACGCCGCCGCCGGGTACTCCCCCATCACCTCGGGATAACCGGACACCTTGGTCTGCCCGCCTCCACGACCGATGCGAAAGCCCGAGCCCTTGCCACCGGTTCCCTTGGTGGTGGGACTACCGAGCGCCGGCTTGGTGAACATCACGCCGCCCGGGCGATCCAGATTCCCCGTCAGGGTGTTCACCACGTCGATGAGCCAACTGGCGGTGGTACCGAACTCGGTGGTGGTGGTTCCGATGCGTCCGTACACGGCCGCCGACGGTGCGTCGGCCAACTCGTGGGCGATGCGGCGAATCACGTCGGCGTCGATTCCGGTGGCGGCCGACACCACCTCGGGGGCGAAGTCCGCGCTGGCCACCCTCATCTCGTCGACACCGTCCACCAGCGAAGTCAAACGCTCGGGCACCCGCACGAGACCGTCGGCGAACAACACGTTCACGATCGACATCAGGAACAAGGCATCGGATCCCGGGCGAATCGCCAGCCACTCGTCGGACTCCTCGGCGGTCTTGGTGCGACGCGGGTCGACCACCACCACCTTTCCACCCCGCTCCCGAATGGCTTGCAAGCGCCCCGGAAAGTCGGGGGCGGTGCACAGACTGCCGTTCGACGCGTACGGGTTCGCTCCCAACATCAGCAGGTAGTCGGTGCGATCCAGATCGGGGACCGTGACGCTGGCACCGGTGCCGAACAAGTAACCGCTGGCCACTTGCTTGGGCAACTGATCCACCGTGGAAGCGCTGAAGCGGTTGTGCGTACCCAGACCGATCAACATCGAGCGGTTGTAGAGCATGGCCGACAACGAATGCGCGCTCGGATTACCCAGGTACACCGCCACGGCTTCACGACCATGACGTTCGATCAGATCCTGCAGGCGTCCGGCCACCTCGGCCCACGCCTCGTCCCACTCCACTTCCACGTGCACGCCGTCGCGCTTCACCAGCGGTTTGCGCAAACGATCCGGATCCTCGTGGAGTTGCTTGAGCGCGGACCCCTTCGGACAGATGAAGCCGTGCGAGAAGACGTCGTCCATGTCGCCACGGATGCGTCCCACCGATTCGCCACGATCGGTGATGTGCACCGTGATCTCGAGGCCGCATCCGGCCTCACAGAGCGGACAGGTGCGATACGCGGTGCGCGTGCTGTCGGAACGGGGAACGGTGGTGTCGGTCACGTCCCGACTTTAGGTCGCCCCTGACGGGTCAGACCACGGGCGACTTGTCCAGCAACGCCGCTTCGCGCCGGAAGTCCTCGGCGGCGTCGAAGTTCTTGTAGACGCTGGCGAAACGCAGGTACGCCACCTCGTCGAGGGCCCGAAGCCGGTCGAGCACCGCCAGACCGATACGGGTGGAGGGGATGTCGCCCCCGATCTGGCGTAGCTCTTCTTCCACCGAATCCGCCAGGGCGTTGATGGCGTCCTCGTCGATGGGGCGGCCCTTGCTGGCCGCCCGTACTCCGGAGGTCACCTTCACCCGATCGAACGGCTCACGACCGCCGTTGGTCTTGGCCACCATCAGAGGCACCTCGTCGACCCGCTCGAACGTGGTGAAACGATGACTGCAGGCCGGGCATTCGCGACGACGACGAATCGCCGCCCCTTCTTCGGCCATGCGCGAATCGACCACCTTGGTGTCCTCGTGGCGGCACATCACGCAACGCATGACGATCACAGTACCCGTCATGGTGGGGACGCGTTCGGTGTTCGGACGAACAAATCCGTGGCCGACGGGTGGCACGTCAGCTTTCGGGAATCACCAAACGCTGTCCGACGGAGATGGATGCTCCCCCGTTGATGTCGACGAGTTCGTCGACGAAGGAGCCGATGTTGCCATCGGTGAGCGAGGATGCGATGGACCACAGCGTGTCGCCGGGTCGCACCACGTAGAAGCCCGCACCTTGCCCGTAGACCGACGGATCGATCACGGCAACGGTGGGGCTGCCAACCGACAGAGGCGTCACCGTGGGGATGGAGGCAGTCGCATCCCCACGGCTCGCCAGGGCACGGACGCCGAGGCAGGCGGCGGCCGCGACACTGAGTCCGATGAGCGCCACCATCAATCGGCGGCGCAGGTACACCTCATGGGCCTCCCGGCGACGACCCGCGGCGGGGGTGATGTCACGGGAGTGGATCTCGATCACGTAGCGGGGGTCAAGGGCCAGGGCCATGGGAGTCGTCCTTTTTGATCGGTGTTGGTCGGTGGGTGTGGTTCGGGTGTGTTGCGTCGGTTGTGGCGTCGGTCGTGTTCTCGACCTGTTCTCACCATGCCAACGGGGTGTGGCAGGGTTTCAAACAGGTGTTCGCAACACCGGTGTTGTTGAGAACACCTGTTCGCTTGATCGCACACTATGGAGAACACCTGTTCGGTGTCAACCCTTCCCTGCTCCGGGGCCCAAAATGACCTCGTGAGCAGGCACACTACGAACAGGTGTTTGACTCCGCGGGCGAACACCCGTACGATGGGCGACATGACCGACGCCCGCAAGAGCTCCTCCACCTCGTCCGCCCTCACCGCCCGTCAGCGCGGCATCCTGGAATGCATCGAATCCAGCATGGCCACCCGGGGGTTCCCGCCGTCGGTGCGCGAAATCGGCGAGGCCGTGGGCCTCACCTCACCGTCCACCGTGCACAACCACCTCAGCACCTTGCAGAAGTTGGGCTTCCTCGAGCGCGACCCCAACCTGCCCCGCGCCATCAAGGTGTGTTGGGACCGCAACAGTGGCGCCAAGATCGAACGCGCCCGTGTGCACCACGTTCCGTTGGTCGGCGACGTGGCCGCCGGCACCGACGTGTTGGCCCAGCAGAACGTCGAGGACCTGTTGCCGCTTCCCGCGGACTTCACCGGCGACGGCGAACTGTTCATGTTGCGCGTGCGCGGCGAATCAATGATCGAGGCCGGCATTCTCGACGGTGACTACGTCGTCGCGCGTCAGCAGGCGTCGGCCGACAACGGCGACATCGTGGTGGCCGGCATCCCCGGCGACGAAGCCACCGTCAAGACCTTCAGCCGTCGCGGTCACACCATCATTCTGAAGCCGGCCAACGAGCGCCTCTCCCCCATGGAGTTCGACGCCGACGATGTCCGTATCTTCGGCAAGGTCGTCACCGTTCTGCGCCGACTCTGAGCGGGTCTCCGATCACGGACCGTCCGTGACGGCGACCTCGACACCTCTGCGCCTCACGAACGCGGGGCTCGGTCCTCCGGACGAGGTGGCGCCCAGGTCAACGACGGCTCGTCGGACCCCGATCCGTACATCACCACCGGACCCGTGGTCGTGGGGCGTCGGCGTCGTCGCACCGTTGCGATGAGGGCCACGGCCATCATCAACAGGCCCACCAACACGCCCACCACCGCGATCAGAACCAACCGGTTCTTCTCGACGGCGGCGTCGACACCCACCGTCACCACCGCCGACTGCGTCGCCGATCGCACTTCGATCACGTATCGACCCGGCTCGGCGGCCTCGAAGCTGCTGATGGATCGCCCCACGCCCGACGGCGTGCTGTACGACACCGTGTCATCGGATGTCTGCTCGACCACGTCACCGGCACGATCGAGGATGGTCACGTCCACATCGGGCGCGCTGTCCGTGTTGTACGAGCGCGAATCGTTGTCGCATCCGTCGATGGAATCGACCCGACCCTTGGTCTCCACGTAGACGAAGTAGGTGCCCGACGCCGACACGTTCACCGTGGTGGCGCACCCGGCCGGCACGCGCACGAGGTCGGCCACCAACCGATCGTTCTGTTCCACACCGCGCATGGCCACCACGAAGGCCGCCACGGTGATCACGATGCCGAGCAACCACAACAGCGCGTTCGCCCGCGCGCGCATCACCGGACTCCGAGCCGTGTCGCCACGCGTTCGATGGTCTCGTCGGTCTGCACCACTGCCACGCGCACGAACCCGGCGCCGGCCGAGCCGTACAGATCGCCGGGGCTCACCAAGGCGCCACCCTCGCGGGCCAGGCGCTCGGTGAAGGCCCACGCATCGTCCACCGGAAACCACAGGTAGAAGCCGCCGTCGGGAAGTGGCACGTCGATGCCCGACCACGTCGACAGGATCTGCGACATGCGTCGAAGCCGCGCCTGATAGCGCTCGCGCTGCTCGGCCACGTGCGCGTCGTCGTTCAATGCCGCCACCGCGGCCGCTTGGGCCGGGCCGGGCACCATCATGCCCACGTGCTTGCGCACCTCACCGAGGTAGTGGACGAGGCCCGGGTCACCGGCGTAGGCACCCACCCGCAGACCGGCCAGGTTCGAACGCTTCGACAGCGAGTGGACCGCGATCACTCCCTCGGAACCGTGCTGCAGGATCGAGCGGGCCGGCGAGGCCCAGGTGAATTCGGCGTAGCACTCGTCGCTGAACACGGGCACCCCGCGCGACCGACCCCAGTCGGCGGCCGCCGCCAGATCGTCCAACGCTCCGGTGGGGTTGGACGGACTGTTCACCCACAACAACAGCGCCCGCGCGGCGTCCTCGTCGCTGATGGCGTCGAGATCGATCCCGCCCCGCGCGTTCATGGGAACGGCGACCGCGCGACACCCGGCCAAGGTGGCCCCCATCTCGTAGGTGGGATACGCGATCGACGGATACAGCACCGTGTCGAGCCACGGTGAGCGCAACTTCATCCATTGGGGCAAGGTGCCCACGAACTCCTTGGTACCGATGCACGCGGCGATGGCCGACGTGGGAACGTTCACCGCGAAGCGACGGTTCATCCATTCGGAGAAGGCTCGGCGCAAGGGTTCGTTGCCCACCGAGGGCGGATAGCCGCGTTCGGAGTTGCTGGCGGCCAGCGCGGCAACCACCGACGCGGGAGGCGGATCGCACGGGGTGCCGATGGACAGATCGACGAGACCGCCGTCGAAGGACGCCCCCAGCGGCTTGAACGAGTCGAGGCGCTCGTACGGGTACGGCGGCGGCTCGAATCCGCGTCGGTCTGCTCCGAGGTTCATGAGACGCCCATAGTAGGCGCGGTCACGCTCTCTCGCCCACGACGAACTCGCTCAAACGGCCCGCCGAAGCCTCGGCCAATCGGGCCCGCACCCGCACACCGTCCTGTTCGTGCGTGGTGGAGACCACCTCACCCTCGCGATGGATCGCGGCCAGCACATCGCCGCGCTCGTAGGGCACCAACAGTTCGACCACCGTGCTGAGCGAACGAAGTCGATCGGACAAGGTCTGCAGGAACAGGTCGATGCCCGTTCCGGCGTGAGCGCTGATGCCCACCGAACCGGGGTGCCACGTCACCGCGTCGGCGACCGCTCGGGGATCGAGATCGGCCTTGTTGAACACCAACAGCTCGGGAACCGTGTCGGCTCCGATCTCGCGCAACACCTCGCGCACCGCGTCGATCTGTCCGTCCGGATCGGGGCCACTGCCGTCGACGACGTGAACCAGATAGTCCGCGCGGGTGGCGACTTCCAACGTGCTCTTGAAGGATTCCACCAGACCGTGCGGAAGTCGCCGCACGAAACCCACCGTGTCGGTGAGCAACACCGGCTCGCCACCGGGCAACGACAGTCGACGCGTGGTGGGGTCGAGGGTGGCGAACAAGCGGTCCTCCACCAGAACGCCGGCGTTGGTGAGACGGTTCAAGAGCGTGCTCTTGCCGGCGTTGGTGTAACCCACGATGACCACGTTGGCCAGACCACTGCGCGAACGACCCTTGCGTTGAAGGTCGCGGGTGTGCCCCAGCTCCACCAGTTCCTGCTCGAGGCGCGAGATGCGGTTCTTGATACGACGACGGTCGACCTCGAGCTTGGTTTCGCCGCTACCGAAACGCGAACCGACGCCACCTCGCTGCTGCGACAGTTTCGCGTTCGCGCCGCGCCGCAATCGGGGCAACCGATACCGCAACAGGGCCAGTTCCACTTGGGCCTTGCCCTCCAGGGTGTGGGCGTTCTGCGCGAAGATGTCGAGGATCACGGCCGTGCGATCGATCGCGGTTCGCCCCAGCAACTTCTCCAGGTTGTACTGCTGGCCCGGCGACAACTCGTTGTCGAACACCACCGTGTCGGCGTCGACCGCCAGACACAGATCGCGCAACTCCTCGGCCTTGCCCTTGCCCACGTACCACGTGTGGTCGGGGGTGTCGCGTCGCTGCACCAGTCGACCGGCGACGTCGGCTCCGGCCGTGTCGATCAACAACTCCAGTTCGTCGAGGCTGGTCTCGGTCTCCTCGTCGTCGTGACCATCGAGGGTGACGCCGACGATCACGATCTTCTCCCGGACCGAACGCTCGATCAGCGTCTGGCCCAGGGCCTGGTTGTACGGCGAGTTCGGGTTGCTCACGTCGCGACCGTGATCGTGGCGACGAACGTGGCCTCGGCGATGAGCGTGATGCCACGAGTCTCGCGGTCGACCACGACGCGGGCGTCGCCACCGTCCATGTGCACGAGCACCTCGGGCGTGGTGGCGGGCACCAAACCCCAGGCCACGGCGGCCTCGGCGGCGGCACACGCGCCGGTGCCGCACGCCATCGTGATTCCGGCGCCGCGCTCGTGCACCCGCATCGTGATCGCGTGGGGTTCCGGACCGGGTTCGACGATCTCCAGGTTCACGTGGGGCACCAACGCGCCGAGCGCGGGCAGATCGACGGCGTGAACGTCGTCCACCCCGACGACCGAATGCGGGTTGCCCAGCGACGAATGACGCACCGGACGATCGGGATGACATTGCAGCGCGTCCCAGTTGCGCGGCTGCTCCAGATCGGAGACCGAACCCATGTCGACGCTCAGGAGATGCGTGTCGAAGTCGACGCGGCGCACGACGCGCACCCGACGCTCGCCGGCATCGGTGTCCACCAGATACTCGACGTCGTCGGGGCCCTCCTGATGAGCCGCTTGGACGAGGCAGCGAATCCCGTTGCCACTCATCTCGGCGCGACTGCCGTCGGCGTTGTACAACGTCATGCCCAGGCGATCGTCCCGCTTGCGCTCGAGCAACAACAACCCGTCGGCTCCCACACCCGTGCGACGATCGCACCACGCGCGGGCTCGATCGGCCCACTCGGGGGCCGAGACATCGTCGGAGGAGCCGATCTCGAGGACGAGAAAATCGTTGCCCAGACCGTGATGCTTCGAGAGACGGTGTTCGGTGGTGTGGCGACGCATATCGACGCCACCTTAGGTCAACAGGTCGAGCAGGACGGGGGCGACTTCCGTAACCGGATCGGCCTCCACCCGCACCCACCGCACGCGCGGATCCCGACGAAACCACCGCTCTTGACGAACCGCGAACTGGCGCGTGCGCAGAATCGTCGTCGCCACGGCCTCGTCGAGCGATGCGCGCCCTTCCAGATGATCCACCATCTCCTTGTAACCGAGAGCCTGCAACGCCGTGCGCGACAAACCCCGCTCCATCAGCGCGGACACCTCGGCCACCAAACCCCGATCGATCATGTCGTGCACCCGACGTTCGATACGACCGGAAAGGACCGCGCGATCCCACAGGATCGCCACCTGACGCACCGGGCTGTCGGGATACGTGTCGACGCCGGGGCCGAACGACGAGAACGCACGCCCGCTCCCCTCGCACACCTCGAGGGCTCGGACGATCCGGCGCCCGTTCGAGGGCTCCATCTTCGATGCCGCCGCCGGATCGAGCTCGACGAGTCGGCGGTGAAGACTCTCGGGGCCCTCCGTCACGAGTTCCCGTTCCAGCCGAGCGCGCAGATCGGGCCATTGTCCGGGGATGTCGAGGTCGTCGACCACGGCGCGGAGGTACAGCCCGGTCCCGCCGACGAAGACGGCGGTGCCACCCCGGGCTTCGATGTCGTCGACCGCGGTCGCGCACGCCGTTTGGAACTGGGCCACGGTGAAGGATTCCGACGCGTCGACCAGGTCGATCAGGTGATGGGGCACCCGTGACATCTCTTCCGGCGACGGTTTGGCCGTTCCGATGTCCATGCCGCGGTACACCTGCATGGCGTCGACCGACAACAACTCGACTCCGAGTCGTCGACCCACGTCCGACGTGGCCACCGCCATGGCCACCGCCGACTTGCCACTGGCCGTCGGACCCAACACGGCCACGCGCGGACGCGTCACGGTTCCCTCACAGGGTCGAGACCGGAATGCGAATGCGATGCGCCGGTTCGGCCACG